>JAOQAJ010000405.1 GCA_025963675.1 Segetibacter sp. | reverse complement strand
TGTGATCTGTCATTCAAATAACTCAACATTATATAATTACTAAATCTCCATACGGAGCGAAGAACTATTTTAAAAAGCTGAAGCTTTGCGAGGTATTAAACAAACAAGTATGAAAAATCTATTTTTAGTTGTGGTCTACAGTGCGCTCACTTTTATTGCAACAGCTCAAAAACGAAACAACAGCGTCGCCGGCCAACTGTCGAAAACAAGGGTACGGTTGCCTAACGGCTGGCATCTTTCTCCTGCAGGCAGGTCTATAGCATTAGGGGACCTTCCACTGAACTTAGCAGTTTCTACTTCCAAAAAATATATAGCTGCCACCAACAACGGACAAAGTATTCAAAGCATTCAGTTAATAGATCCTAAAACTGAAAAGGTTCTTTCTAATGTCATCATCCCAAAATCGTGGTATGGTTTAAAGTTTAGTGCTGACGAAAAATTTTTGTATGCTTCCGGCGGAAACGACAACTGGATTTATCAATATGCCATTGTAAATAACAAGCTCAAACTAAAAGACAGTATAATACTTGGCAAAAAATGGCCTGAAAAAATATCTCCGGCAGGAATTGAAATAGACGATGCTGCAAAACTTCTATATGTAGTAACCAAAGAAAATAACTCACTCTATGTTGTCAGTCTCGCCGACAAAAAAATTCTTCAACAACTTCCAATACATAAGGAAGGGTATGCCTGCCTTTTATCGCCGGATAAAAAAGAGCTCTATATTTCTTCATGGGGCGGTGATAAGATACTGGTATATGATACAAAGCAAAGGAAGTTAACAGATGAAATTGCGGTAGGTGATAACCCAAACGAGCTATTGCTTAATAAAAGCGGAACTACTTTATATGTTGCTAATGCTAATGACAATAGTGTTTCAGTCGTAGATATTAAAAAGCGGAAAGTCCTTGAAGTGCTGAACGCTGCATTGTTTCCAAATGCACCAGAAGGATCTTCTTCCAACGGACTTGCATTATCTACAAATGAAAAGAATTTGTATGTCGCAAACGCAAACAATAATTGCCTTGCAGTATTTGATGTTTCAATACCTGCAAGAAGTAAATCAAAAGGCTATATACCTGTTGGTTGGTATCCTACAAACATCAAGGTTATCGGAAACAAAATTTTTGTGGCTAATGGCAAAGGTTTCACATCTTATTCCAATCCTGACGGTCCTAATCCTATGAGAAATCAGGAGCTCGTTTTAAGGCACATGGGTGATACATCTGCATTGGTTCGCCCTGGTTACATCGGGGGATTGATGAAAGGAACGATGTCTATCATAGATGAACCTTCTGATGCAACATTAGCTGCATACTCAAAAGCAGTCTATACCAATACTCCTTATACCAAAGAAAGGGAAACAGTCAGCCAGGGTGAAACTGGTAATCCCATTCCGATGAAGGTTGGAGCCAAATCACCAATAAAACATGTTTTTTATATTATTAAAGAAAACCGAACATATGACCAGGTACTTGGAGACATACCCGAAGGTAATGGAGATACCAGCCTGGTTTTATTTGGAGAAAGGATTACACCCAACCAACACAAACTCGTAAGAGAATTTGTTTTGCTTGACAATTTTTACGCCGATGGCGAAGTTAGCGCCGATGGTCATAACTGGTCTACTTCTGCACATGCCACAGACTACCTCGAAAAAAACTGGGTCACCAGTTATGGCGGTCGTGGCGGCACGTATCCTGGTGAAGGAAAAAAGGAAATAGCAAATCCGAAAAGAGGTTTCATCTGGGATTATTGTAAACGTGCCGGAGTCAGTTATCGTACATATGGTGAGTTTGCAGATGGTGGCAAACCAAATATTCCTGTTTTGATTAATCACGTCTCTCCTACTTATACTGGCTGGGATTTGACTGTCCCCGATACAACCCGTTACTTTCAGTGGCAAAGAGAGTTTGACTCCCTTGTTAAGATCAACGCCGTTCCACAATTTAATTCTCTTCGTTTTGGCAACGATCATACTGAAGGATTACGTCGCGGCAGCGCAACTCCTTTTGCCCAGGTGGCAGACAATGATCTTGCCGTAGGGTTGTTTATTGAGCATTTATCTAACAGTCCGCTATGGAAAGAAAGTGTGGTGTTTATCGTAGAAGATGACGCTCAAAACGGACCTGATCATGTCGATGCACATAGAACAACTGCCTATCTCGCTGGCCCATTCGTAAAAAGGAATTTTGTTGACCACACGATGTATTCTACTTCCTCAATGCTTCGCACTATCGAGTTGATATTAGGGCTTCCCCCTATGAGTCAATACGATGCGGCAGCAACTCCGATGTTTAAATGTTTTACAGCTACACCGAATCTTGCCGCTTTCAAATCGTTGCCTTCAAATATTAATTTACTGGATAAAAACCCGGCAAATAACAATTCTAATACCGCCATACTCAGCGATAAAATTGACCTCAGTAAGGAAGACATGGTACCAGATATGCTTTTTAGCCAGATTATTTGGAAAGCGGTAAAAGGTGAACACAGTGTTATGCCTGCTCCACGCCGAAGCGCCTTTGTGAAAATTACCGACAGCGATGATGATGACGAAGCCGAGGAAGAAGAAGAGATGGAATTGAGGAAGAAGAAGCCGGCAAAATTAAAGCAAGGTAAATAACACAAACAGTAGCTAAAGTACCCGCTAAAAAATAAAAGACCCAACACTTAGACTAGCTATTTTAAAGACATTTTTTAATTAAGCTTAAGTCCGTTTCCCGACATCGTTGTGTCACTCCCTTGTGCTTTTTAATCATTATTCATCATTTCCTAAAATTGTTTGGAAGCTGAACGATACTGCAGTAATTATTACAAAAACATGATCCACAAATTCTTCTTTGTAACCTTTTTACTTTGTATAAATTTTCTTGTTGCTAATGCACAACAAGACACTGCTACCGGGCTACTTGATGAGGTGATCATTACAGCACAACGAAAAGCTCAAAAAGAGCTTTTGATTCCGTATAGCACCCAGTCGTTCTCAAGGTCTTATTTAGATAATTATCAGCCGCGCACTACCCCCGAAGCTTTAACAGGCATAAACGGCGTTTTCGTTCAGAAGACAAATCATGGAGGAGGCTCGCCATTCCTTCGCGGACTAACAGGTAACCAGACTTTGTTATTAATAGATGGCATCAGAGTTAACAACTCTACTTTCAGGTATGGTCCAAACCAATACCTGAATACTATTGACCCTTTTACAATTAGTAAGATGGAGGTAGCAAAAGGTACAGGCTCAGTTCAATATGGCTCTGATGCTATTGGCGGTGTATTCCAAATCTTTACTAAAGGCCCTGAATTTGCAAGTGGTAAGAGCAGATGGTCAGGAAGAGGAGTAGCGAAGTACATGACAGGCGACATGGAAAAAACTGTGCGAGGCGAAGCAAGCTATAGCTCTAAAAAAGTAGCAACATTTGTAGGTGTGACATACAGAAATTTCGGAGATCTGATAGGCGGAGACACTACAGGAAAACAATCACCGTCAGGTTATAAAGAATTGGCATTTGACGTTAAGTCAAAGTTTCTTTTGAAGGAGAATGTTCAGCTTACTTTGGCTCACCAATTCTTAAAGCAAACTGATGTTCCGGTATATCATAAGGTTGTGCTTGAAAATTTCGCGATCAACCATTTTGATCCCCAGCAAAGAATGTTGAACTATGCTAAATTAAATATCAGGAACAACTCCGCCTGGATAAACAGTGTTGAAATAATAACCTCATGGCAACAAACTATTGAAGGTAGAAACAGCCTTAAAAATGGTAGTAATATTTTAAGAAAAGAGAGGGATGAAATAAATACTGTCGGTTTCACAACTGATATCTCTTCAAACTTTTCCAGGGTCTGGACAGCGAATTCAGGAATTGAGCTGTATCGCGATAAAGTAAATAGCACAAGAGAAGATATAAATTCAACAAGTGAGGCAAGAACAACTTTACGAGGCCTTTATCCAAATAACTCGACATACGGCAATTACTCTTTGTATTCTTTACATCACCTCGACTACAATAAGTGGATTATAGAAACAGGTATCAGGTACAATACTTTTGCCATCAGCCTTACTGATACAACATTGGGAAAAGTAAGAATCAACCCTTCTTCCTTTGTTTACAATGCTTCTCTTCTTTATAAGCTGACTACACAGCAAAGCATATATACAACGTTTAATACAGGCTACCGTGCTCCTAACCTAGATGATATGGGAACACTGGGTATAGTTGATTTCAGGTATGAAGTTCCTACTGCCAACCTTGCTCCGGAAAGATCACTAAATTTTGAAGTAGGTTATAAGTTGCGATCAAGTAAATTCTCGGCAACTCTTTCGGGCTATTATATGCATTTAAACAACCTGATAACGCGGGTGAAAGTAGCAAATGATGTTATAAACGGATACCCGGTTTATAAAAAAGAAAATGTTGAAGAAGGCTACATCAAAGGATTTGAAACAGAGGTAGGCTATCAACCCGCTACACGGTTAAATATAAAAGGAAATCTTTCTTATACTTATGGACAAAGCCTTACAAAAAATGAACCTATGCGACGGATTCCGCCTTTCAATGGGCGGCTAATAAGTACTTACCGGCATAACAAATGCTTTGCATCAGCAGAGTTATTATTTGCCTCAAAGCAAGACAGGTTAGCACAGGGAGATAAGGATGATAACCGCATACCCCCAGGTGGTACACCGGGCTGGAACGTATTAAATTTATACGCAGGTTACGAACTTCAGCATCTTAGCTTTAATGTGGCATTACAGAACCTGTTAGATGAAGATTACAGAACGCACGCATCAGGCATTAATGGCGTAGGCAGAAGTGCATGGCTAACTGTAGCTGTTCAATTTTAAGTGCGAAAGGTTGTATAGAATTGGTATCGGAGACAGTGCGTTAATAAAAAGAGTGAACTATATAGTAAATGATAAGGCAGCCTTTTGGCTGCCTTATCATTTATAGAAAGAAATCTTGTTAAACGAGGATCATTGATGAGATGTCAACAGTCTCTGATGCAAATAGCTGTGCAGGTTCAAGTGAGTGACACAACGATGAAAAATTGAAAAACAAATGCCCGCTTAATAAAAGATAATAACGAGGTCAGTTACAGATCAACCCTAAACCCTACAACTTGCACCTTCCTATTCCGGCACCTCAATCGGTTTCATTTTAGGGACCAACAATTTGAACATGATAAACCATGCTGCGAGGTACCCTAACCCGCAATACAAAAATAGGATGTAGTAGCCGGTTTCAATATGACCTAAAGCTTTGTAATGATCGAACAGCTTGCCTGCACTTTTAGCAATCGCCATACCACCAAAACCGCCGGCCATACCGCCTATGCCTACAACAGAGGCGACCGAATTTTTAGGGAACATATCGGAAACGGTAGTAAAAAGATTTGCAGACCATGCCTGGTGAGCAGAAGCAGCAATACCAATGATGACAACAGCGTACCACATACCATAACTTCCGGCAGCTTGCGAAACCATTACCGACAGTGGGAAAAAGGCGTAGATAAGCATAGAAGTTTTTCGTGCACGTACAATATCCCACCCTTTAGATTTTACAAACCACATAGGTAGCCATCCTCCAAAGACGCTGGCAATACCTGCAAGTGTATAAACAAAAGCGATAGGCAAACTTACCTGCATACCAACCAAATGATATTGAGAATTTAAAAAAGCCGGAAGCCAAAACAAAAAGAACCACCAGATACCGTCAGTTAGAAACTTGCCAACGATGAAAGCCCATGTTTGCTTATATCCCAACAATTTTGTCCATGAAATTTTTGGTTTTACTTCCGCTCCTGTTGCATCAGAAGGCGTTTCGATATCACTATGTATGTAGTCAAACTCAGCTTTTGAAAGTCGCTTTTGCTTTGATGGAATTTCGTACCAGATAAACCAAAAGATCAACCAGATAAAACCAATTGCACCTATTGCAATGAAAGCCACTTTCCAACTGTAGTTAATAGCAAGCCAGGGAACTAACAGTGGCGCAAGTATAGCGCCGACATTTGTGCCAGAATTGAAAATTCCACCTGCAAAAGCCCTTTCTCTTTTTGGGAACCACTCTGCTACAGCTTTAAAGGCTGCCGGAAAATTTCCCGCTTCGGTCACTCCAAGAAATGCACGAAACACGGCAAAACTTACAGTACCGGTAGCAAAGGCATGTAAAATAGATGCGATGCTCCAAAGGGTCAAAGTAAGTGCATAACCTATCTTGGTTCCTATCTTATCAATAACTCTTCCTGCACCAACCATTCCTAATGCATAAGCAAACTGAAAGGCTATTACGATGTTAGAATAATCTGTTTCTGTCCATGCAAATTCTTTTTCCAGCGTGGGCTTTAGTAAGCTAATTACCTGGCGGTCGAGATAGTTGATGGTAGTGGCGTAAAAGACTAGCGAACAGATCGTCCAACGGTACCTTCCAATTTTTTCCTGGATGCCGGCGTTGCCGGTTTTAGGTTGATTGATTTCAATGGTTTGCATGCTCGTTAGGTTATTATAAACCGGGGTAAATTAAGTTATTAAAAGTTAAAAAAGTTTTATTTAGAACTAAATTACTGACTGCCATTACAGAATGGTTATCGGCACTTCAGTCCCTTTACGTTCAGCAGATACATATCCTGCATAAATAGTGGCGATCACATCAGAAGCAAGACTGCTGTTGCTCTCAACCGGTTCGCCGAAAGCCGCTGACCTGTAAAAGGCATCCATCTCATGTTGGTAGCCTGCAAACCATCCTTCATCAGGAGATATCGACGACCAGCCTTGTTTGGTTTCAGTTTTCTCGACTACATAAACATCTTCAAAATGTTTTTCCGCAGGCGTGTAGGCCTGCATAGAAGTATTTGGATTGATGTTGCAAATAGTTCTATGATTTGTCGTGTTTACTTCCAGCCAATTATGCACTCCACCTAACACCAATTCGCTTGCGATCAAATTAGCAATCGTTCCATCTTCAAAAACAACATGAAGCATTGCAAAATCTTCTGTGTCTTTATAGGTTGTTCGTAAATATCCCTCGTTTTTAAATGTCGGCATTCTGGTGATCGCATGTGTTCGTGCCGAAATAGATTTTGGTCTTATAGGTTTTCCATCACGCTTTCTTCCTTCAACATGCTTTAAATAAATAGCCGCTGATAAGGGATGACAACCTTTACCAATCATAGAGCCACCGCCCGAAAATTTCCATTGACCATAAGTCAACGAATGAGAACCTGAATGTGATTCTTCACCATTCATCCAAACGATTTGCGCACCTGTTTTTTGCAATAATTCCCTTTCTTTTTGAATGGCAGGAGCATACACCCAATTCTCCGCATACATAATCTTTCCCTGGCTTTGCTTCTCTGCATCCAACATTCGTCTTACGCTTTGCATCGCGTGCTCTAACCCTTTTTCCTTAGAAAAAGTATCTCCGTTAAAGTCGTCGCTGCCGTCACCAAAATATCCCGTAAACGGCTTTTCTACTATAACATGTTTATTTTGCTGTAAGGCTGCAACTACAATCGGTTCATGTGTAACAGGAGGCGTACAAACATGAATAACATCAGTATTTTCAATTAAATCATCAAGGCTATTGAAAGCTTGCAGGTTTCTGGGCTCTGTAAATTTTACAAGATTTTCAGGTGATGCAGAGTAAGCGCCTGCAACCTCCACCTTTGTACTAAAAACGCGAAGCAAGGCGTCATAATGAAACTTTGCCGCAAAACCTGATCCTACAATTCCTGCCCGTAAGACTTTTTTTTCCATACAATTAAAAGAAGAATAAATCTGAATTTACAGTAAGGTTTTTTGTTTTCATGTTTATAGCAGAATGTAAAAAAACTCCTTTTTGGGCCATTCTAATTACTACTATTAAACTTCGTTGCGTCGCACACTTGTACAATTATTTTTACTTCAGCGCTTTGTATAATTGCACGCAACAATTTAGACGACTTGAAATTATGTATGAAGCAAATCGGACTCTGCATTAAGCATTAACTCAAAGTAGACATGACTCCTCTGAAGTAACCGATTGACTCAGCCATACCTGGCAACGGATCGCTCATATCTTTTTCAAACTCGATACTGCACATACCTTTATAATTATTCTTTTTCAAAGCTTTTACCACGGCATTAAAATCAATAACACCTCTGCCGATTTCAATCGCCTTTCCATCACGTTGAGCAAGCGATACATCTTTGATGTGCAGATCATAGAGCCTGCCTCTATATTCTTTGATCGCCTTCACGAGGTCAGTTCCAGCTCTTTGGGCGTGACCAATATCAAGGCATAAACCCATACGGGAGTCTCTGTCTTTTATTCTTTCGTACACCTGCTGTGGACCAGGATAAAGTGCATCTTCAGGACCGTGATTGTGAATCGCTACGCGTATATCTGTTTCTTTTGCCTTTTGTTCAGTGTAATCAAGCAAATCGTAGCCGGGCACGCCAACAATTAACTTTACACCGACTTTTTTTGCATAAGCAAAAGCATCGTCTACAGCTTGTTTTGTTCTCATGTAAATAACTCCCACGGCATAAACATTTATGTTACCTGCCGCAAATTGAGCCATCACTGATTTCACCTTTTCTTCATTACTATTTATCGGTAGATGAAATTCTTTTAGTGACAGGTTTTGAACTCCTATTCGCTTCATCATGGCGATGGACTTCTCAACATCAAATTTGTTGAACGTATACCCTGCAATGCCTACAGGCAAAAGATCACCTTGTTTTGCAAAAAAGTTATTTGATTGAGTTGCGGCGTTGTTGATGAAGGGCATGCTTACCCCGGCAGCTACCCCTAATGCAGTTTTTTGAAGAAAACTTCTTCTTGATTGTTCCATATCAGCAATTGTTATTTTAATCGTTATTTAGATAAACCTTCCAAAAAGCCTTATTTGCCCGCCATCTCTGAAGCTTTAGTTGACGTATAATATTTGGCTATCATATTCGGCACCTCCCAGCCTGGCAAGTTCCCGTCCTTTAAGAATTGAAGATAACGTGTCATTACCTGTCCGAAATGTGCTTCATGACCTATCTTATAAGACTGTGGAATAATTAGTTTCCACCCATTCGCAGTTTTTTCTGCTGTAACACCACTGTAGGTAGTATTGACTTTCGCAACTGCGTCCTTTACCGTTGTTTCGAAATTAGCGTTGTTATTGATTGCTGTTATGTAAAGGGTGGGTTGATAATTTTCGTCCTTGCCTTGCTTAATTTCAATATTGGCTTTTGTTCCTTTTAAGATGCTATAATGAGTATCACCCCCACCAGGAGGTGCTTTGTATTCCCACCTCGCTATCGTTTTAACATGAACCCCTTTAAGTGTATAGGTGACTTCTCCATTTCCTTTGGTTTGAAGAATTGTATCATTTGTTACGTATTGGTTCAAGTAGGCAGGAAAAGCGCTGCTGTTTGTTATTAACTTAAATTGAGATAAGGTTAAAGGCTCCGGCCATGCGCGGGAAGCAATGATGTTGATGTCTTTTTTATAATCAATTGTCTGATCAGGGAAACATTCCCACTGAACTAAATCTATCAGGTGGGTTCCAACGTCAGTAATTGCATCACCTTGTTGTGTAGGATCAAAAAACCAGGTTGGGCGTATAAGCACTTTACCGGAAACAAACTTGTAAAAAAAGTGTACACTTTCTAATATAACTGCAGGATCAGTAGGAGATCCTTTTTTCAACTCGCCAAAAAGCTGTCGATTTTGAGCAAGCTCCTTCTGCAACAGGTTTGTTATTTCAGACCGCTCCGTCATGATATCATAAAGCAACAATTTTTTCTGAGCAGCTTTTTCGAAAGTATTTTGTAATAATTTAAAATTGTCAAAATTAATAGCCATCGGCTTGTCGCCTAATACGTTTAAACCCGCATCGATTGCTTTATTAATGTATTCCGTTTTCTGCCGGTTATTTCCCGCAAGCACAACTACATTTCCGTTTTTTTCACTCAGCATCTTTTGCAAATAATCGTTGCCGGTATAAACCTTTTCAAGCCACCTGGTAGGATTCTCATTCCTCTCATTGTATTGTTTAACCAATGCAAGATGTGCTTGTAATTCGGCTCCGCCAGGAGCATATACACTTACCTCAGGATCTATAACCGGGTACATTTCTTTCTGAACAAGCGCTGCGTGAAAGTGACCAGGATCAAGGGTAATCAATTTAACCTTTCCATTATCAGATGAAACAATATTAGATGAATTCTTCATTGTATGACAACTGCTCAAGGTCGTTAGAAGTATAATGGCAGAAAGCAAAAGCAGGTTTCTCATTCCTTGTTATTACTATTGAGCTTGAAAGATATTAAGTTTTAATTAAAAAATATCAGTTGTAATTTTTCCACCATTTATCGGTTTGTATCTAAAAATACCTCTCTTGATATTTACTTACGTTGCTTCATTTTCTTTCTAGCGGATGCTGAAGAATTTATTAGCCAGAAAATGGTAAATGTTGTAATCAAAAGAAGAGACGCCTCTGTTAGAAGAAAACCTTTAGTATTATTTTCTTTCAGGATCAACTTCAACAGGCATTCGTTGTTAGGTCCATTTATAACCATATAAGCGTTCTTTTAATCGAACCTCATTTTCCTACCTTTGGCAAAATCAAAATAGCTTCTATGTGGTTCAATAATATTCTTGAGACGATTGGTAACACTCCGATGATTAAATTAAATAAAATAACAAAGGAACTGCCTTGTACAGTATTGGCTAAGGTTGAATATTTTAATCCGGGAAATTCAATCAAAGACAGAATGGCTATTAAAATGTTGGAAGAAGCTGAAAAGGACGGCAGGATAAAACCAGGCGGAACGATCATCGAAGGCACCAGTGGAAATACCGGAATGGGGCTGGCGATTGCAGCAGTGGTCAAAGGATACAGGTGCATCTTTGCCACCACAGATAAACAATCAAAAGAAAAAGCTGATATATTAAAAGCAGTAGGTGCTGAGGTTATTGTTTGTCCCACTAATGTTGATCCTGAAGATCCGCGTAGTTATTATTCTGTGGCCAAAAGACTGCCAAAGGAAATTCCGAATTCCTTTCATATGAATCAGTATGATAATCTCGCAAACCGGCAGGCACATTATGAAGGCACCGGACCGGAAATATGGGAGCAGACAGAAGGAAAAGTAACTCACCTCGTTATCGCTACCGGAACAGGTGGTACAATAACAGGAACAGGAAAATATTTAAAAGAAAAAAATAAAGACATAAAAGTTTGGGCAATAGACGTCTATGGTTCTTTGTTGAAGAAGTACTTTGAAACTGGAGAAGTGGATATGAAGCAGGTTCACCCTTACATTACTGAGGGTATTGGTGAAGACTTTGTTCCCGCAAATTACGATATGAGCGTAATTGACAAGTTCGAACAAGTGACCGATAAAGACGGTGCAATCATGGCTCGCAGAATTTCGAGAGAAGAAGGAATCTTTGTTGGCTACAGTTCCGGTACATCTTTGCAAGGTTTGATGCAGTTGAAAAATGAATTAAAAAAAGACGATTTGGTAGTCGTTATTTTTCCAGACCATGGAAGTCGGTATGTCGGTAAAGTCTACAACGACCAGTGGATGATGGAAAGAGGGTTTTTTGATGTAAAGACTTTCAAAGACATTGTAAGTACACGAACTTCAAAACGCCTCGTAACAGTTGAGCCAAATCAAACTGTCGCAGAAGCAGTTGATTTAATGCGTGAATATGACGTTGAACATATACCCGTAGTAGACGGTGAAGGTTTAATTGGGTCTGTAAGTGAAGGTGGTCTGTTTCAAAAGATTTTTAGCAATCCTGAAATAAAAACTGCCACTATTTCCAGTGTTATTGAGCCGGCATATCCAGTTGTTTCGTTTGATACCCCGGTAGAAAGACTTGGTGGACTAATTACAAAAGGAAATGGAGCGGTGATGGCTAAAGACGAAAGTGGCAATTTGCATATTGTAACTAAGTACGATGTGATTCATAGTTTGGCGAAGTAGAACCTGGATTTGTAGAATAGAATGGATTAGGTGGAAATAAGAGTTGAACTTCCTTTTTGCTTCCGGGAGATAATAGAATTAGAAAGTACCAGCACGGGAAAGAAAAAACTAAGATTGAAACTGCTCAATTATATGACCGCAGATATTTGAGTTTACCATTTTTTCAGCCAAAAGGATCATGTTGCAAAATGCATTTGCGTTGCTGATTCCGTGACCAATTACTACAGGTTTTGCAACACCTAAAACGGGGGTACCACCGACATTTTCATAATTGAACCGATGCATGAACTCATCTTGAATAGAGCGTTCTTTGGCAGTATCGTACAGACTTTCGGCAAGTTTTAAAATGATGTTGCCGGTGAAACCTTCACACACGATTACATCTGCCCTGTCCTGGAAAACGTCTCGCCCCTCAATATTACCAATGAAGTTAATACTTGTATTTTCCTTTAATAAGTGATAAGACGCCTGGGCAAGTAAGTTCCCCTTACCCTCCTCCTCTCCTACGTTTAATAACCCAACTTTGGGATTTTCAATTGCAAATACATCTTTTGCATACAAACTTCCCAAAATTCCAAATTGGTTTAAGTGTTCAGGCTTGCAGTCGGCGTTTAAGCCAACATCAACTAAAATACCGGTTGAACCATTTAACTTAGGAATGATGCTTGCGATAGCGGGCCGACTAACTCCATTTATTGCTTTTACGCTATACAAAGCACCAACAAGCATCGCGCCTGTGTTGCCGGCACTAATAAAAGCGTCAATTTTACCTGAAGCAAGCATGTGGAAACCAATGGCTATAGAGGACTGCTGTTTTTCTTTAAAGGCTTTAGTAGCATGCTCATGCATACCAATAACCTCAGGAGCATGTATAAGAATTATATCAGGACTAACGAGACCAAAATCAGCTAAAATCACTTTTAATTGAGCCTCATCACCGATGCAATAAAGATTAGCTGGTAAGTCTGATGTAGATAAATATGTTTGTAGACCTTTAACCGCTTCCAGCGGCGCAAAATCTCCACCCATCATATCAATACCAATCTTCATAAGCTAAATTTTTTCAGCAAAAAATAAAAGCTCAAAGTAAACGACAAGGAGGATATACCACAAAAAAACTATTCATCCACTTTGCAGGGATGAATAGTTTTATAAGTAACTACTTTTATATTAGGCTTTCAACGGAGCTTTTTCAGCAACCAATTTACCTTTGTAATACAATTTTCCTTCGCTAACATGAGCGCGGTGACGTACATGTAATTCACCTGTAGTGGAGTCTTTGCTTAAAGTAATCGGCTCAGCTTTATAATGTGTTCTTCTTTTTGCACTGCGTTGCTGCGAGTGTCTCCTCTTAGGATTCGGCATGTCTTAAATTTTAATAATATCAAAAACGTTATTGTAAATCTTTAAATTGATCAAGTCCCTTCCAGATAGCTGTGGTCTCTGCTGCCTTAGCATCTTCTTCCATCTTTCTCAGCTTTTCCAACACCTCTAAATTACATTGCGGTCCACCTACCTCATCTTCCTTACACATCCGCTGCATCGGAATGCTCAGGTTTATAAACTCGTAAATCCAGTCTTCCAAATGCAAATGGCTTTCACCTTTACTGATGTAATAAATGTCGGGGTCATCTTCCTGCTCATTCATTACATCCGGATTATCAACCATCTTCACTACAAGGTTAAATTCATCCCACAATTGTAATTGCAAATTGTTTCCGCACCTGTCACAAATGAGTTCAACCTTCCCGTCAACGTCGAATTTGCAAAGCATAAACCCCACCTTTTTATCAAGCATAAACTTGACAGTAGCCTTGCAATTTTTGAAATCCTGTTGTTGAAAGTCCTCGAAGAACTTGTCATTGATTTCGTATGTAAAATGATGCACCCCGGGCTTCAAACCGACAAACGCTATCTCATATTCTCTCCTATGGCTCATACTCATTTTTTGGGCACGCAAAGGTAAGGGTTTTCACCGAACAAATAGCAGAATGTTGCTTCAATTACTATAAAGAAGCTATGGCATCCTTTTTTAAAACAGCTAAAACCATAGCGGATTATTAATGCGAAAATACAATAATGATTTAACTGCTGGCTTATCTTCGACGCGGAATTATGAAAAAAGACAAGAATTCAAGGAAAACGGCCGTTATAACAATATCCTTTGTTCTGATAATCAGTATATTAATTAAGGTCGCTTCTTATTTCCCTCTTCACATTGAGAAATACTATAGTCGGGGCATTTACCCCTATATCTCATCTTTTTACCGAAGTGTTTTTGGCTGGATCCCTGTAAGCATTGGGGATATTTTCTATGGTATTGCCGGTTTCCTTCTATTAATGGTGTTTATAAGATTTGTTAAGATTATAATCAAAAAGAGATTTCAGCAGATAGATTATAACAACGTCCTTAAAAAAGCCTTTTTCGTTCTGGCCGGCATCTACATTTATTTCAATCTTTCATGGGGTCTAAATTATAACCGCCCGGGAATCGCCCATCAATTAGGGATAAATCCAAAGACCCATAATGAAGAAGATTTGAAACTAATAACCGGCATTTTGCTTAAAAAGGTTAATGAAAACAGGCAGTTATTAGGAACTGGCAAAATAAATGTAACATCTTACGAACAGATTTTTGAGGAAGCACAAACCGCTTATCAGTCTGCTTCCTCAAATTATCCCTTCTTACAGTATAAAACGAGGTCAATTAAACGATCAATGTATGGAAGGATGGGAAATTTCCTTGGGTTTTTAGGCTATTACAACCCGTTCACCGGCGAGGCCCAACTAAACCTTACACAGCCAAGGTTTCTAATACCTTATGTCTCATGCCACGAGATGGCTCATCAACTCGGTTATGCAAGTGAAAGTGAGGCAAACTTTGTCGGTTATTTAGCAGCAATCAATTCAAAAGATACTTTATTTCATTATTCCGCTTACTTCGACTTATTCAATTATGCTAATCGCGAATTATTTAACAGAGACTCCGCCACGGCAAAAAATTATTACCAGCAACTCGATACATTGGTCAAACGCGACGAAGAAGAACTCAGGGAATATTGGCGTAAAAGCGATAATGCTATCGAACCTTTGATTAAGTTATTCTACGATCATTATTTAAAAGCCAACCAGCAAGCTAAAGGGGTAAAAAGTTACAATGAGGTAGTTGGCTGGCTGATTTCCTATTATCATAAATATGGAAAGATCTAGCTAAGACACCAGTTCAGAACCTTTTAATTCAGCATCCATAGATTATTCTTTTTAATAAGCAATTTTCAACTCGCGCTGGAAGGATTGCGTTCCCTGTTTATTGAACATTGAGAGCCGGGTATTAATATTTTCCCTTCTTATTAAAACTTGTTTTTCCACATCATACTTTCAATCGGCCTATTTGGCTGACCACTATATTTTGCATTAGTCTTGTTGTTATATTTTACCTGCACTTCGCCATCTACCGGAAAATAAATTAATTGTCCTATCGGCATTCCCTTATAAATTTTTACCGGCTGCTTACACGAGATTTCAAGAGTCCAGTTTCCGCAAAAGCCAACGTCACCTTTACCAGCCGTAGCATGTATGTCAATACCGAGACGGCCGGTCGAAGACTTACCTTCTAAGAAAGGAACATGCGCATGTGTCTCTGTATATTCATCCGTCACACCTAAATAAAAATGTTGTGGTTGTAGTATAAATCCCTCTTCAGGTATTTCAAAATATTCAATTGTATTGTGCTTTTTCGCATCTAACACTTCATCTACATAGGTTGCCAGCCACTTTCCTAAGTGCACATCATAACTATTGCTTCCAAGGCTGTCTCTATCGTATGGAGCGATTTTTATAGTACCTTTTTCTATTTCTTCCAATATTCGTTCGTCAGATAAAATCATTTGTGTTTCTTTAGAGTTTGTTATTCGCAAATCGCGAGGACGGAAGTCGCAGGTGGAACATAAACTTGCGGTTACCAACTCACGACTAACGACTTTTGTATCAATTGTTTTGCAAATAAAATTGTAAATCTGCAATCTATAAGATTGTAAATAGTAAAATGCCTCTCTTTTATCAACAAAATATCAACGAAACTACAAGACTGGCCGTTTGGGAAATAAATGAGGATGAAAGCTTCTTCGATTTATCGGTGCCGTTACAGCGCCATATAACTCATCCCCACAAAAGACTACAACACCTTGCTGGAAGGTATTTGCTTCCTTTCTTATTTCCCGATTTCCCAACCCACGAGATTGAAGTTGCAGATACCCGTAAACCTTTTCTTAGAAACGAACAGTATCACTTTTCAATTTCGCATTGCAGTAAATATGCGGCGGCAATAGTAAGTAGTACAAAACGCGTAGGCATAGATGTAGAATTAATAACCCCACGTCTCGAAAAAATAAAGAAAAAATTTTTGCATCCGGATGAATTAAGGTTTGTTAATTCACAATTAGAAAGCCGCCAATTAAACATCTTAAGTGTACTATGGAGCGCTAAAGAAGCAATGTACAAATGGTATGGGGCAGGTGAAGTTGACTTTAGTGAAATGCTGAAAACTTTTCCGTTTCAACTTAATAATGAAGGTCTAATAGATGCCAGTTTTATAAAATTCGACTTTCAGCAAAAGTTGACTTTACATTATAAATTGATGGAAGAACTTACCCTTGTCTGGGTAGCTTCCGATATTATTTAACCTCAATTGGTATTCTCTTCCCCTCTTTTTTTCATGTTGGAGGCATGGCTTTTGCAAAAAAGACTTCAATATGAAAAAACTGATCGCCTACGTACTCTTACTTAATTTGTTTGTGGCATGCAACAACGGCAACAAAGATGAAAATGGAAAAACAGAAGACAACACCGAAAAGGCGCCAGAAAAAAAAGTAAGTAGAAGAGATTACAGCATCAATAGTTCAAACTCTTACACCGACCTCTTTCTTGATAGCTCTGTTGTTGAAAGCTTCATTGCAACAAACAAAATACATGATACCTTATCACGTCGTATAAGAAGTTTTTATAACGCCCGGAACTACCAGTTTGCCTGGTTCTCAAGTGACGGGCCGACCGAGGAAGGCCGTAGGTTTTGGAACCTTCATGAATACTCAACCACCTACAATCAAAACAACAACTCGGATGATAAGAAGTTGAAGAAAAAGATGGATTATCTTTTAAGCGAGGAAGCCGTTAAAGTAAGTGCGAATGACAAATCGATGGCAAATACCGAGATCTCCGTCACCCTGCACTTTCTTGAATACATTTTAGAGAATTATCAAAAAGGTGAAATCAAGCGTAAGGAAATGGAGCGTTTTGTTCCATTTAAGAAGGAAGATGCCATGCAGCTAGCCGATTCCTTACTTACAAAAAAACACAAAGACAATAAGTATTATGCCGACGTCAATCCCGCCTACGGGCTATTGAAAGATCAGCTTCAGAAGTATTACGATATAAATAAAAAAGGCGGATGGCAATCGATTACTACCAAACAAAAAACGATAAAAAAAGGTTCCGCTTCGCCCGAGGTATTAGCCATTAAAAGACGGCTTGAAATTACAGGTGAAATGCCTGCAGGAGATACCAGCCAGGTATTTAATGACCAGTTAGAAAGTGCTGTTAAAGCATTCCAGGTTAGCCGTGGACTGACGCCTACAGGAACCATAAATGCTGTATTAATTAAAGAAATGAACGTTCCTGCTCTTAAAAGGGTTGAACAGCTTTTAATTAATATGGGCAGAATGCGCTGGATGCTTACGCCTGAAACAGGGAATTTAATTTTAGTCAATATTCCCGAGTTTGTTTTGCATGTTTATGAGGGCAAGAATCAAGCTTTCAAAATGGATGTTGTAGTTGGTAAAGAAGGTCACAATACCACCCTGTTTACCGGCCGGCTAAACCAGGTAGTTTTTAGTCCTTATTGGAATGTGACTCCAAACATTGTACGAAATGAAATTCTGCCTGCCATGGCCAATGATCCCGATTATCTTGCAAGAAATAATATGGAGGAAGTTGGAAGTCCTGTGGATGGAATACCAACAATCAGGCAACTTCCGGGTCCTAAAAATTCCCTAGGCAAAGTAAAGTTTCTCTTTCCTAATAGCTTCGATATTTACCTGCATGACACGCCGGCGAAAAGCTTATTCAGCAGCGATAAAAGAGCCTTTAGTCACGGATGTATCCGGTTGAGTGATCCTGTAAAAATGGCCCGGTACGTGTTGCGGAATCAAAGTGAATGGACGCCGGAAAGGATAGATGAAGCCATGAACCGTGGCCAGGAACAATTTGTAAGAGTTAAGAATCCAATACCTGTTCTCATAACCTATTATACTGCCTGGGTTGACGAAAACGGTGTATTAAATTTCAGGGATGACATTTATGACCATGATGCTACCCTTGCTCAAAAAATGTTTACCAACCCTTTATAAACCACTATCGCCTTCACATCAAAGATTTTTGAAAAAAACAAAATAGCTTTTAAAAGCACAAAACTAAAGACCTGTGAAAACAGGTTTTTTTGTGGAGCAAACTTAAGGTGGCCCAGCATCTTTAGTTGTGTCACTCACTTCTACGCCATCATTTCATGGCGACATCGGTCTTAAAGACCAGGAGCGTTTTATACATATAAATTGCTTTGGTAACTTCCGGGTGAAGAGAGGATAAATTTTAAAAGCGTAATTTGCGTCTATGGATATAATCAAAGATTTAAGACTTGCTGTATTGATAGATGCAGACAACGTTCCATACAGCAACATAAAAGAAATGCTGGAAGAGATTGCGAAGTATGGCACTCCGACATTTAAAAGAATATATGCAGACTGGACGAAACCAACAGTGTCAGGATGGAAAGGAGTTTTATTGGAAAGTGCGATAACACCGGTTCAACAGTATAGTTACACAACCGGCAAAAACGCTACAGACTCTGCCATGATCATAGACGCTATGGATATTTTATATTCAGGTCGTGTTGATGGATTTTGTATTGTTTCAAGTGACAGCGACTTTACAAGACTTGCGATCAGGCTAAGGGAAGCAGGTATGAAAGTCTTTGGAATTGGGGAGAAGAAAACACCTGTACCATTTATCTCTGCATGCGATAAATTTATATACATTGAAATTTTAAAAGCTAGCGAGGCACCCGTAAAAAAAGAGTCAAAACAGGCACCTAAAAAGGCCAGAAGAAACAAAGCAGCAAAAGTTGAAGAACCTCAGGTTGTGCCGGTAAAAACCGAAATAGAACCCATAGAAAATGTAGATACCGACCTGGTTAAATTAATCGAAGACAGCATAAACGATCTTGCTGATGAAGAAGGATGGACGTTTTTAGGAGACCTCGGAAACCTGATCTTAAAACGACAACCGGATTTCGATCCCCGCAATTATGGTTTCAAAAAACTCGTTCCTTTAATTAAGAGTCTTCAACAATTCGAAATAGATGAACGAGGAACAGGTAAAAACAACATTATATTGGTTTACGTGAGAAATAAGAAGTGAGTTTGAAGTTTTGAGGTTTTGTGTTTAAAGTTTAACAGGGCATTTTAAAGCTTTCTTTTTTCGACGATTACCACGTATTATTTGGAGCCGAACTTTCAACTCAAAACTCACAACCCTAAAAATCTACTTTCCTTACTTTTGAAAAAAATGCTGTAGAATGAACGTTCCTACAATGGCCGAAATGATAGCGAATGGAGAAACGCCGGATATTTTATTTTGGGTGGGCTGCGCGGGAAGTTTTGATCAAAGAGCGCAGAAAATCACAAAAGCATTCGCGACTATTCTACACCATGCAGGAATAAAATTCGCGATACTAGGTAAAGAAGAAGCGTGTACCGGAGATCCTGCAAGACGTGCCGGAAATGAGTTTCTTTTTCAAATGGCTGCGTATAATAATATTCAGATCCTGAATGGATACGAGATTAAAAAAATAGTAACGGCCTGCCCGCATTGCTTCAATATTTTAAAGAACGAATACCCCGAACTGGGCGGCAATTACGAAGTCATCCATCATACACAGTTATTGCAACAACTGATTGATGAGGGAAAGATAAAAATGAAAGAAGGCGGGAGCTTCAAAGGTAAAAGGATCACCTACCATGACAGTTGCTATCTCGGCCGTTCAAATAATATTTATGAAGCGCCAAGAAAATTACTTGAAACGCTGGATGCTGATCTTGTAGAAATGAAACGCTGTCGTAGTAACGGTCTTTGTTGCGGTGCGGGCGGTGCTCAGATGTTTAAAGAAGAAGAAAAAGGTAATCGTTACGTAAATACAGAACGAAGCACTGAAGCGATAGCAACCGGGGCAGAAATTATTGCAGCGGCATGTCCCTTTTGCAACACGATGCTCACCGATGGCGTTAAACATAAAGAAAAGGAAAATGATGTTAGGGTGTTAGATGTAGCTGAAATAGTTGCAGCAAGTCTCTAGCAGTATTAACAGATTGGTGCATAGTAGTAGGTTTTTGTTTTTTGTTATAACCTAATTTTGCAACACCAATTACCGACAAATTAAAAAGTTATGAACCTGGAATATAAACACCTCATCCCTGAAAATTTTCATCCTTCATCCCGTGTATGGATTTACCAATCAAGTCGCTTGTTTTCAGTTGGAGAAGCGCTTGAGATCGAAGAAATGATGAATGATTTTACGGAAAACTGGAATTCGCACGGAGCGAAAGTAAAGGGTTATGCAAATCTTTTTTTTGGCCAGTTTATCGTTTTAATGGCTGATGAAACACAAGCGGGAGTCAGCGGTTGCAGCACAGATAGCAGCGTTCGTTTAATCAAGTCGATAGAAGAGACTTTTAAAGTTGATATGTTTAACAGGCAAAACCTTGCGTTTATTGTCAAAGATAAAATTCAGATTTTGCCCCTCTCCCAACTTAACTACGCCGTCGAAAATAATTTCATAACTCCCGAGACTATCTATTTCAATAACCTTGTTCTGACAAAAGAGGAACTTATAAACAACTGGTTGATACCTGTAAAAGATAGTTGGCTGGCCAGGAAGATAAATTTTAAACAGCCTGCCTAAATAACTTTTGCAAAAACAGCGTAAAGAACTACTTGTCCTATTGTAAAGTACGGATAAAGGTTTTAAAAGTCTGTTTTATGCTTTGCTCATCTTCCAGCACTTCCGCTAAGTCATTGACTTTTATCAATGGTATTTATTATCCTAACTCAATAGCAATTCCCTCTATACGATATTACTTTTGTACTGCCTGTTGCTAAGCTTATTCGGAATTTCCAGAAAGACAAGCTCGCACGAGGATTTCTAAAAAGCTTACGAAAAGCAGCAAAACTACCATTATGGAAAATAGAATATTAGGTCTACATCACATAACTGCAATAGCAGGTAATGCAAAAGAAAATTTTGATTTTTATACAAAAGTGCTTGGACTAAGAATGGTAAAAAAGACCGTCAACTTTGATGATCCTGGTACTTACCATTTTTATTTTGGCGACGAAGTAGGAACTCCGGGCAGTATTCTTACATTCTTCCCGTGGGAAGGAATCGGGCAAGGGTATACTGGTACAGGAATGGCCACCAACATTGGCTATTCAGTACCAGAAGGTAGTTTGGGATTTTGGGCTGAGCGGTTCAAACAATTTAATGTCAGACATGAGGACACATTGGAAAGATTTGGAGAACAGATTCTACCCTTCCAGGATCCCGACGGTTTAAAACTTGACCTTATTGTACCTTCTGATAGTGACAATAGAAAGCCCTGGGTAACAAGTGAAGTAAATGAGCAGGTGGCAACAAAAGGCTTTCATAGTATTACTTTGACCCTTAAAAATATCAAAGCAACTGCCACCATTCTGACAGATATATTTGGATACAAATTATTGAAACAGGAAGGCGACACGTATCGTTTTATTACCGATGCGATAAAAAATGCTGCAGTCGTCGATTTGATTGAAGCTCCAAATACTCCCCCCGGAAGAGGCGCTGCCGGCACCAATCATCATGTGGCGTTTAGGGTAAAAGACGATAACATGCTGATGGAATATCGCGAAAAGATAGCGGTGAAAGGATTAAGCATTACTCCTAAAATCGACCGGGATTATTTCTTCTCATTGTATTTCCGGGAGCCAGGTGGAGTGCTTTTTGAATTAGCAACTGACAACCCCGGCTTTACACGGGACGAACCTGTTGATCAATTAGGAAGCAGGCTTAAACTGCCTAAGCAGTACGAAGGTTCAAGAGCCGAAATTGAAAAAGTGTTACCGCGGCTAGATTAATAATTGAAAAGCGATTTTTGAAAGAAAGCCGAGCCTACTTCATTAAGTACAAGTGAGTGACACAACAATGCCGACAATTGACAAAATGCCGGTAAAAAAGGTTCCATTTAAAAAAAAGTTATGCATAAGAAAAATATAGTTATCAGCGGCAAACCGTTGAAGGAAGCAAAAAAAGTTTTAATTCTTTTACATGGACGTGGTGGCGATGCACAAGATATTTTATCATTCTCTGCCCATCTTAACGTAAAAGACTTTGCATTAATAGCACCGCATGCTACTAATAACAGCTGGTATCCGTCATCCTTTGTTGCCCCGGTTGCAGACAATGAACCATGGTTATCATCAGCCTTAGGGTTAATTAAAGACATAGTGGATGATTTGAAAAATCAGGGCGTCGCTTCTGAAAACATTTACTTCACCGGATTTTCGCAAGGTGCTTGTCTGGCGTTAGAATTTGTTGCCCGTAATGCCACAAAGTTTGGTGGAGTTGCGGCTTTTTCGGGAGGCGTGATTGGCGATAAAATCTATGATGAAAATTATAAAGGAGATTTTAATAATACGGCAATTTTTATCGGTTCGAGCAATCCCGATTCTCATATACCCGTTGAACGGGTGCGCGCCAGCACAAGCATTTTAAAAAAGATGAACGCCGATGTGATCGAAAAAATTTATGACAATATGGGCCACACGATCAACGAGGATGAAATAAACATTGCAAATACGCATGTTTTTAGTAGATAGTCACGTTCCATATTTTAACACGCCTCCAGCAGTTATTATAAATGTCAATTAAAGAATTGCTATGTTTGACGGCTAAATTTACTTTTCCTGAATGAATAAGTTATCTGCTATCCTGTCTCAGTTCGACCTTGATGAAAATCTTTGTACCGTTCACCCTTTTGGAAGCGGATTGATCAATAATACATGGAAAATTGAAACTGGCTCAAGAAGTTATATTCTTCAACGCATTAATGATAACATCTTCAAGAAGCCGGAAAACATTGCGTTTAACATAAGGCTTATTTCCGATTACTTCCAGGAGAAATACCCGGATGATTTGTTTGTTAGTCCCGTTCAAACAAAGTCGAAAGAAGATCTCATTTATCGTGAGAATGAGGGTTATTTTCGCTTATTTCCTTTTGTTGAAAATTCTCATACAGTTGATACAGTTCAAACTCCTGATGAAGCATATGAAGCTGCAAAGCAATTTGGAAGATTTACAAAATTGCTTGCTGGTCTCGACATTAGTCAGTTGAAAATTACATTACCTGACTTTCATAATCTTACATTGCGCTACGAGCAATTTGAACAATCCCTGCTAAATGGAAATAAACAAAGGATTGCTAAATGTTCTGCTGCCATAAACAGTTTGCATGAGCAGGTTGAAATTGTAAAAGAGTTTGAGGCCATCAAACATAACCCTGATTTTAAACTTCGGGTAACCCATCACGATACCAAGATCAGCAATATACTGTTTGATAATAATAACCGGGGATTATGTGTAATTGACCTCGATACAGTAATGCCAGGATACTTCATTAGTGACATTGGCGATATGATGCGAACTTATTTATGTCCGGTAAGCGAAGAAGAAAAAGATTTTAGCAAGATCGAAGTTCGCGATGATTATTTCAAAGCAATAGTAAAGGGTTATTCTGAAGAAATGAAAGACGAGCTGACAAGTCAGGAGAAAAATTACTTTGTTTATGCAGGCAAGTTCTTAATCTATATGCAGGCTTTGCGTTTTCTTGCAGACTACTTTAATAACGATATTTATTATGGGGCGAAATATCCTGAGCAGAATTTAGTAAGAGCTAACAACCAAATAGTTTTACTTGAAAAATTGCTGGAAAAAGAAGAAGCATTTAAAAGATATGCTTTTT
>JAOQAJ010000404.1 GCA_025963675.1 Segetibacter sp. | reverse complement strand
CTGTTGCGCGCAACGCTTTTGCAAAAGGTTCGATACATACAGGTAGTCACCCAGCAACAACAGGAATGGCTCGTTGCCCACAAATTGCTTTGCGCTATACACTGCGTGGCCGTAGCCTAATGCTTCCTTTTGTTCAACAAACTGGATATGCCCCAACAGGAAATCAATTTTTTCTGCCTCAGATCTTGCCCAGTCAACTCTTTTAAATGAGTTGTTGAGGTTGTCTTTTAAAGAATTGAAAGCATTGATATAACGGTCACCATCGCCGGGCGCACAAATGATACAGATTTCTTCGATGCCACTAGAGAAAGCTTCCTCTGCAATTATCTGGATGACCGGCTTATGCAAACCATCAATATCAATTACGGGAAGCATGGCTTTTTGAATAGTGTCGGCTACAGGGTACAATCTTTCACCGCGGGCAGCAGCAGTAATGACAGCCTTTTTAATTTTCATTTGTTGGTTGTATGCTTTGATCAGTAACTAAAGACGAGCGACAGCAAAGAAAAGTTATTATTAATTAATACTTGACGGGTAGCTTTATTTTGTAAAAGCTATTTTTTATAGAATGGAAATAAAGTGTGCAGGTGCAGCATGCGTCGTCATAGCTTCCGCAAAACTTTTGCATTGCCCTCAGCAATTTTTTTATCCATTACACCTTTAAAAATATCCCCTTTTTTATCGATTCGTTTGACAATTGAATTGATGTCAAATTGCAGTGGATCCAGTTTATTATTCACCTCTTTCCAATCAAGCGGCGTAGACACAGAGGGATGATGAAACGGCCGCACTGAATACGGAGCTGCAACGGTATCCGCTTCATCATTTTGCCCAGGATCAATATACAGCTTCGTTCCTCGTTTGGAAATGGTTACTTCAGTGGTAGTGATTTCCGGAACAAGTTGATGTACCTGGCTACAAATATGTTCAGCAATTGTACGCGCTTCAGGGAAGGTAAAACCAGTACACGGAAGATAAAGATGAACCCCTGTTTTTCCCGAGGTTTTCGGAAAAGCCTTTAATTTATACTCATCGAAAAACTGCTTTGAAGCTTTCGCAGTTTCGATCACTTTTTTGAAATCATCATCAGAAGGGTCGAGGTCTATAATAATAAAATCGGGATACAGGTAGTTAGCAGTTCGCGAAGTCCATGGGTTAATGTCGATACAACCGAGATTAACCATATATAGAAGGGTTGCCTCGTTGTTGCATACAAGATAGTCGATCACATTTCTTTTGCCCTTTTTCTTATGTTTTCGTTGTATTGAAAAAATATCTGCCCATTGCGGTTGCCTGCCTTCCATGTCTTTTATGTAAAGACCAGGTGCGGTAGCCCTGATGTGTTTTACATGCAACGACTGCGGACGATCTATAAGATAAGGCATGATGTAAGGAGCGACTTCATGATAGTATTGAAACAGTCTCGCTTTCGTAATGCCTGTCCAGATTTCCCGCTCAACGTTCGTTAGTGTTAGCTGCCTGCCTTCTATATCGAAAACATCACTGCTCGTTATCGGTTGTTTTTCCAGTTGCGGCCAATTGCTGTCTTCGGCTGTTTCAATTGTCGGCAGCTTTGTTTCAGGTAAAGTATCTTTCGGTTTTTTAGAAGTCGCCACAGGTTTGCCTTCTCCAGGCTTTTTTACTTTTATAATTTGCTCTTCTTCTTTCGTCGATAATGGCACTTCACGAACTACCTCTTTAGCGTCTTTATCGTCTCTAAATCCTAAAAAGATGGCAGGCTTTCTAATCTTGCCACTAGCTGTCCACGTCGAAAATTTAAAATTGCCTACCAATTCAGGTCTTACCCAATGAGGTTTCGTGGAATGGTCTACCTCATCAACAAACGGTTTCTTTTCTGTCTCCAGCGGTTTCAGCCTTTCAATCACTTCACGCATCACTTCGTCTTTAAAACCACTACCGGAGTGACCAATAAATTTCAGCTCTCCGTTTTCATAGGCGCCGAATACAATTGACCTAAAGGGCCTGCCACTGTCGCTCTCTGTCCAGCCGCCGATGACAAATTCCTGTCGTATTTCTGTAGGAAGTTTCAACCACTCTTTTACACGTTTGCCTGGGTGGTATTTGCTGTCTTTTCTTTTAGCAACAATACCTTCCAATTCCATTGCTGTGATCTGTTCAAATAGCAATTCACCATCTTCAAAATCATCACTGTATTTGATTACATCGTTATCAGGAATTACCTGCTTTAAAAGTTGTTTTCTGTCAGTTAATATTAGACCTGTAATATCATATCCGTCTAACCACAGCATGTCAAAGCAGTAATAGGCTATTGGCATTCCTTCCTTATATTTTTGAAGCAGATCAAAATTGGGTCTGCCTTTGTCATCAAGCACTACAATTTCTCCGTCCAAAACAACGTCGTGTTGTACATCTTTCAATGCTTCTATGACCGCTGCATAATATTTAGAATAATTGAGGCTGCTTCTTGAATACAGCTTTATATCATCTCCTTTCTTAATTGCAATAATTCTGTAGCCATCGAGTTTAACTTCAAACGTCCAGCCGGGGTCATTAAAAGGTTGTCTAATAAGCGTGCAATTCATCGGTTCAGCTTTCCCAGGTATAGGTGCCTTTATGCCTTGTTGCAAAAGAGCCGTATCTATTCCTGTGGTTATGTCTTCAGTTGTTGTGTTGTCGTCTTTGCCTGCGCGGTTGCTTTGCCATTTTTTTGCTTTTGGGTTTTCAGTCATTTCCTCTATAGAAAGGCCCGAAACAACTGACTTATCTTTTTTTGTAACATCGGTTTTTGTTGCAAATTTGTCTTTAACCTTTATCAGGTACCACGAGTTATCGCCTTTTGATTTGTCTTTTATAATTGCAAACCTGCCCTTTAGTTTATGCCCGTTTAAATCGATGAGCATTTCACCTTTATAGAATTGACCTGTAAGTGAATGTTCCTGCGACTTTTTATCTTTCTCATCGATCGACGGCGTTAAGAACGTTCCTTCATCCCAGATGATAACGGTTCCGCCGCCGTATTGACCTTTTGGTATAATGCCTTCAAAATCTTTGTAATCGTACGGATGATCCTCTGTTTGCATCGCCAGTCTTCTATCGTCCGGGTTCAATGAAGGCCCTTTTGGAACAGCCCAGCTTTTTAATACCCCTTTTACCTCGAGCCGGAAATCATAGTGAAGATGTGATGCGGCATGTTTTTGCACAACAAAACGAAGTTTGTCTTCACTCCCTTTTCCCCCCGTCGGTTCAGGTGTTTTATTAAAGCTGCGTTTCTTTTTGTATTCTTCCAGCGGCATATGACAGTAGTTCAAAATGTTATGCCAGTGGTTTTAAGCACATTGCGTCTTTGTCTTTTAAAAGTATCATAGTAGGGAAGAATAAATGAAGAAGGAATTTTTGGTGTCAGCAGGATATCTATCTTCAACATCGTTGTGTCACTCATTTGTACATTCTTTTTTCTATTCACCCTCTAAAAAATAGTGATTTTGTTTTGTTCGATTAGTTTCCAATAATAAATGATCATCGTTCAATCTTGTTATAACTGTAAAAGAGTGCGACGCAAGCAAAGCTCAATAGCAATTAAATCTCTGGTACATAAAAAAGTAAAAAATAGCCTCATAAGAATGGCAAAAAATTGAAGATATTTTACTTTTATCTTAAAATGGGTAAGCAGGTAAAAGGTCAAGAAATGTGTACTACGAAAACGAGGCATTTTTTTCGGGGAATTTAAAAAAAGCAATAAAAAAAGCCCTGAATTACCAGGGCTCTTTAAAAAGTTAACTCGATTTGTTTATCTGGATTTTTGCATTGCACTTTGCATCGGATTTATACCCGATGATTGTCCACGCCCGGCTCCTTGCCTTGTTTTAAATAGCTGGAAACGAGTCGGCGGTTCACTGATAGAGCCCCAGGTGTTATTTGTTTCATCAATATCGGCAGTTTCGCGAA
>JAOQAJ010000399.1 GCA_025963675.1 Segetibacter sp. | reverse complement strand
AACAGGTAATTTTTAGCCTTTTTTATGCAGTCTTGATTTTTTGTTTCTTTTTTATCAAGAAAAAAGAAAAGCAAAAAATGATCAACAGAAAATAAAGTTGGTATGGTCAGTAGCAGTGATATTTCTCCAAATTGCATTAACCTCATAGCAAAAGCTCAAGCCGCTGGGCTTCGTTCTTGCAACGCGACTCCACCCGCTTGTTTCAGAAACCGCTGCGCATGTTTCCGAATTCCTTCGCCTTCGCCCGGAACCCAACCGGCTGATGTCCCTTATGTAAGAACTGTTGTTAGAATGATTTGATAGAAAAATATTAAAAAATTAATAGTAAACAATTGAATAGACGAATGTTGACTTAATGCGAACGACCTCATAAAAAAGGCGTTAAAAAAATTACCAGATCAGGCATTAAGAAATGAAAGCTGCGGCCTAAGGGCAGCTATTAAGCTTCTTGCACGCTTCCTATGATTGTATTTCTCCCTTTAGGGTTAGGGCTTTTTGATAATAACTATAAAAATAGTTGTATAACTAAAAAATTAGTTTAATATTTGTATAACTAAATTTCTAGTTGAAAATGAAGAAGACCTTGACCAAAGCAGAAGAACAGATCATGCAGGCCGTCTGGAAGATTGAAAAAGGCTTTTTGAAACAAATCATAGATGCCTTACCAGAACCAAAACCGCATTCGAACACAGTAGCGACCATTTTAAAAATACTGGTCGATAAAAAATTTGTTGGTGTAGAAATTTTTGGGCGGCAAAACCAATACTCAGCATTAGTTGGTAAAGACGAATACACCAACAACACCATCAAGACATTGGTTGAAGGATACTTTGACGGCTCATTTACCGATGCGGTTTCCTTTATGGTTGACAAAAACAAATTAAGTGTCGAAGACCTTGAACTTCTGCTGAAACAGATTAAAAAACAAAAAAAGTAAGCTATGTTAACCTTTGCCTGGTACCTGCTAAAAGTTATGTTGGTCAGTGGAGTTTTGTCTGGTTATTACTGGCTGGCGCTGCGTAACAAAAAGTTTCATTTGTACAACCGGTTTTATTTGCTGGCGTCAATAGTGTTATCGTGGATAATACCATTGCTGAAAATTAATTTTTGGGAAGAGACGACAAGCCAGCCACAGATCATAAACCTGTTAGCTGTAGTAGCAAGCGGTGACAGGTTTGTTGAAGAAACAAAGGCGTACCGGTGGAGTTGGAATGCAGCAGGATTAACTCTTTTTGTTTTTATCTCAGTGCTTTTTCTAATTCGAATGATAAGGGCGATTATCAAGATCAGGATGCTTATCGGGAAAAACCCTTCCACCAAATGGAGCGATATAAAGTTCGTTTTTACTGATGCCAAAGGAACTCCATTTTCTTTTTTTAAATATATTTTCTGGAATACTCAAATCGACTTGCATTCCCATGAAGGCGAACAAATACTTAAGCACGAATTAGCTCATGTGCGAGAACGGCACACAGTAGACAAAATGTTCTTAAGCATTGTCTTTATAGTTGGATGGTACAACCCGTTTGTTTGGCTTATTCATAAAGAGCTAAACCTGATACATGAATTTATTGCTGATAAAAAAGCAGTTAGAGATGGAGATACTGCATCCTTTGCTGCGATGCTTTTGAAATCCGCTTATCCACAATATTCATTTCCGCTTGCAAATTCATTTTTTTATTCACCTGTTAAACGAAGATTACTTATGCTTACCACATCAAAAAAAACAAGCTTTACTTATCTGCGCAGGATTGCCATATTGCCATTATTAATGTTTACCTGCGTCCTGTTTGCTTTTTCATTAAAGAAAGGAAAAATCAATTCACATGGAAATAAAACTATTTCGGGAAACAAAATAACGATTGAGCCAGCTTACAAAGTCGGCGAAGAAAAAGCCAATGATGCAATACCCGACGATACAACTAAAAGAAAAGGAAAAACAGTCTCCTTTAGTAATATCACAATAAACAATCGCGGCAACAACGTGGTTACAGTTGAAGGTTCAAAGGCATTTTTAGAAACCGAAAAACTACATGAAGTGCTAATTGTGCTTGATGGTAAGTCTATACTTGAAGAAGAATTAGAAAAAATAATAAAGCCGGAAAACATCAGGGAAATAACAATTTTAAATGCTGAAAATGGCCTCAAGAAATATGGAGAAAAAGGAAAGCATGGTGCTGTGGAAATAAGATCGGGCGTGCAAGGTGAGCAAAGCGATATACAAGTACAGGGTGGTCATATCACCGAAAAATACCAGGAAGAGCAAAACGAGTTTGATAAGGTATTTACAAAAGTCGAAAATCCACCGGCATACAAAGGTGATGTTGCTTTTGCAGAATATATAAAAGCAAATCTTCGCTATCCCTCTAATGCCATAGCTAAGAAAAAAGAAGGTAAGGCCATTATAAAATTCATAGTAGATCAACGAGGCAATTTAACCAATTTTAAGGCGGTAAGTTCTTTGGGAAGCGGCCTTGAAGAAGAAGCAATTCGTTTGATTAAAAACTCAACGCCATGGACGCCGGCTATCCAAAATGGAAGAAAAGTTATTTTTGAAGTAATACAGGAAATCAATTTTTCACTTTCTCCACAAGCCGTGGCTGCAGACGATGAAACCCCAGCCGAATTTCCTGGCGGTGCAGACGCCTGGAAACGATACCTCGAAAAAAATCTAAATGCAAATGTTTTAGCCGAACATCATGCTCCTTCCGGCTACTATTCTGTTGTACTCAAATTTACTGTTCATAAAGATGGAAGTATTACAGATATTAAAGCACAAACAAAGCTAGGTTATGGTACGGAAGAAGAAGCAATAAAGGTGATCAAGAAAGGACCGAAATGGGTACCAGGGAAAAAGGATGGACGGTTTATAGACTCCGAAGTAAAACAGACGATAACTTTCCTGATTGATCAGAGCTGAAATCCTTGAAATAAAAAATACAGAGAAATGATTCGTTCAACGCCCTTTCAAATGACTATGAAAGGGCGTTTGCTTTTTGCCAAAAACTACCCCTTGCCTGCTTGCCCCACTTTCTTACCTTCGCAGCGTTATGGAAATAAACGTACAAACCGCACGTCAACTTCGACTCACAGACGAAGAATTTGAACTGATTAAGAAAGTCATGGGACGCACGCCGAATTTTACCGAGCTCTGTGCTTATAGTGTCATGTGGAGTGAGCATTGCAGCTATAAAAATTCTATCAAGTGGCTTAAAACGCTTCCGAGAGAGGGAAAAAGAATGTTGGTAAAGGCGGGTGAAGAAAATGCCGGCCTAATGGATATAGGTAACGGATTTGGGGTTGTTTTTAAAATCGAGAGCCACAACCACCCCAGCGCAATCGAACCTTTCCAGGGTGCAGCGACGGGAGTTGGCGGAATACATCGCGATATTTTTACAATGGGTGCAAGACCAATTGCATCTTTAAATAGTTTAAGATTTGGAAACCTCAACGAAGCGAAAACGCAACACCTGGTTGCAGGCGTTGTACATGGTATCGGCCATTATGGCAACTGTTTTGGTGTACCGACAGTTGGAGGAGAGGTTTATTTCGAAGAGCGATATCACACCAATCCTTTAGTCAATGCAATGAGTGTCGGCATCGTGAAGAATGGTGAAACAATAAGTGCAACTGCTGAAGGTCTTGGCAATCCTGTATTTATCGTTGGAAGCGCGACGGGAAAAGATGGAATGGGAGGTGCTTCATTTGCCAGTGCAGACATAACAGCCGAAAGCGTAGAGGAACTGCCGGCAGTACAAGTGGGAGATCCTTTCCAGGAGAAAAAATTGTTGGAGGCTTGTCTTGAGATAATAAAAACAGGTGCTGTTGTCGGAATGCAGGATATGGGTGCCGCAGGTATTATTTGCTCTACTGCAGAGATGAGTGCTAAAGGCGGTGTAGGTATGGAAATAGATTTGAGCAAAGTTCCTACCAGGCAAAAGAATATGAAAGCATGGGAGCTGTTGTTAAGTGAGAGCCAGGAACGAATGCTTGTTGTGATAGAAAAAGGCAAAGAAGAAAGTGTACTAAGTATTTTTGAAAAATGGGACCTGCCATGCGAACAAATAGGAAAAGTTACTGACACAGGTTTACTGCAGTTTTATATGGATGGAGAATTAGAGGCTGTATTAAATGCTGAGAGTCTTGTTTTGGGGGGCGGTGCTCCGCAAAATGATCGTGAGTATAAAGAACCTGCTTATTTTTAAAAAATAAGAGCTTTTGATTCGAAAAGCATCGCTGTGACAGAGGACATAAAATCGATAGCAAAAAAAATTATTCAAATTCCGAATATTGCCAGTAAAAGGTGGATATCTACACAGTATGACAGTATGGTGGGTGCGGCAAACCTGAGTACAAACGGGCCGAGCGATGCATCAATTGTTTTAGCAAAAGGTACAGGAAAAGCGCTGGCAATTACGGTCGATTGCAACAGCCGCTACGTATTTGCAGATCCTTATAAGGGTGGAATGATTGCCGTTGCGGAAGCAGCAAGAAATATCGTTTGCTCGGGCGGTGAACCCATCGGCGTAACCAATTGCCTCAATTTCGGAAATCCCTTTGATCCTGAAGTTTATTACCAGTTTGTATACGCCGTAAAAGGAATGGGTGAAGCTTGTCGAAGGTTTGACACCCCTGTTACCGGCGGTAATGTTAGCTTTTACAATCAAAATCCTGATGGCGCCGTTTATCCGACTCCAACCATTGGAATGGTCGGTGTGTTGGACGATTTGGAAGATAAAATGACAATGGATTTTAAGCAACAGGGCGACGTTATCTACTTAATTGGCGAAAGCCGTGATGACATCAACTGTTCGGAATATTTGCACAAGCTAAAAGGTGTCGAGTATTCCCCTGCGCCCCATTTTGATATAGAAGAAGAATTTGAAATTCACCAGGCTGTTAGGCAATTGATCAAAAAAAGATTATTGCAAAGTGCACATGATATAAGTGAAGGTGGATTGATTACTACGCTTCTTGAAAGTGGTTTTCCCCGCCGTTTAGGTTTCGATGTTCAGCAAAGTGCTACTAACATTCCCAAAGATGCTTATTGGTTCGGCGAAGCACAAAGCCGTGTGGTAATTAGCTGTACTCTAAAAAATGCCGAAGAATTGTTGGCCCAGTTGAAAGCCTTAAATGTCCCGTATGAATATTTGGGAATAGTAACTGAAAACAATATTGATATGGAAGGTGAATATTGGGGCCACATCGATGATTGGAAAGAACTATATGACACTGCCATAGAAAGGCTGTTAGGTGAAGCCCCGGCCCTGAAGGGAGGAGAGAGCGGAGAACCAAAAGACTTTAAGAGGGAAGCAGAAAAGCAAGGTTTAACATTAAAAGGTGAAGTGAAAGGGATATAAGCCACGACGCCGATCCCCAAAGGGAGGACAGAGAAAGCCCCGGCCCTAAAGGGAGAAAAGAGCAAAACACAATAGACAAGATCACAAGTAAAAACACATGAGTGAGAACGGAGATATTGAAGCGGATCTTGCCCCCCCTTTAGGGGCGGCGGCGATGCTTGTGACCGGTGCTGCTGGCTTTATCGGCAGTTGTATGGTTCAGTATCTTAATGAAAAAGGTTATGAAAAGTTGATTTTGGTTGATGACTTTGGAGTGGAAGAGAAAAGGAAAAATTGGGAAGACAAAAAGTTTGAAGCAATTGTAGAACGTTATAATTTATTTGATTGGTTAGAACTACACAATCCGACAATTGATTTTGTCATTCACCTTGGCGCGAGAACTGACACAACAGAATTTGACTATGCTATTCACCAGGAACTCAATGTCGAATACTCCCAGCAAATTTGGAAATACTGCACAGAAAAGCAAGTTCCATTAATTTATGCTTCATCTGCCGCAACCTATGGTGCGGGCGAACTGGGATACAATGATGAACAAAATTTGGAAAGCCTTCATCCGCTTAATCCTTATGGAGTTAGCAAAAACGAGTTTGACAAGTGGGCATTACAGCAGGAAACATGTCCCCCTTTTTGGGCGGGTCTGAAGTTCTTTAATGTGTACGGTCCAAACGAATATCATAAAGGCAGAATGGCAAGCGTGATCTTTCATGCATTTAACCAGATAAAAAAAGATGGTGTTGTAAAACTTTTTAAAAGCCATAAAGAAGGCTTTGAGGATGGTAAGCAGCTTCGTGATTTTGTGTATGTAAAAGACGTCGTAAAAGTAATTGGCTGGATGATGGAGGTGGGAAAGTTGACGGTTGACAGAAAGGAGATGACAGAAGTTGCCCTACATCAGCCAACGGTTGCATCTGGCATTTACAACCTCGGCACCGGTACCGCTCGCACATTTGACGATCTGGTAAAAGCAACGTTTGCCGGATTGGACATGGAGCCAAATATCAGGTTTATAGACATGCCGTTAGATATAAGGGATAAATATCAATACTTTACCGAAGCAAATATGCAGAAGCTAAGAGATGCCGGATATTCAAATGATTTTTATTCTTTGGAGGAGGGTGTTGATGATTATGTCCGCAATTATTTAGCTAAGAACAGGTATTACTAGTGTTTGCAGAAAAAGGTTTTTAAACATTTTTATGAATAAAAAAATTTCGATTATTGGCGGCGGTAACCTCGGTTCGGCGATAGCCGAAGGACTGATTAATAGTGATTTCATATCACCTGCTGACGTGATGATTACTAAAAGAAAAGTACAAACCCTGCAAACTTTAAAAGAAAGAGGTGTCACCATCAGTAGCGACAATAATGAAGCAGCATTATTTGGTGATGTAATTATCATCGCAGTAAAACCTTTTCAGGTGCAGGAGGTATTACTAGGTATAAAATCGCAACTGGAAGAATCAAGGCATATGCTGGTATCAGTTGTTACTGGTGTTTTTATACAGGATATTTATTCGATTATTGAAAAACAGTTGCCTGTTTTTCGTGCCATGCCAAACACTGCGATTGCCATTGCCGAAAGCATGACTTGCATTTGCAATCAACTTGCCACACCTGAGCAGATTAAATACGTAGAGCAGACTTTTGATCAATTAGGAAAAACAATTACAATTGATGAAAAACTGATGGATGCAGCAACGGTGTTGGGTGCATGTGGTACCGCTTATGCGATGCGCTACATCAGGGCAAACATTCAAGGTGGAATTGAGATAGGCTTTAGCGCATCGGTTGCCTCTCTCATTGCCGCTCAAACCGTTAAAGGCGCCGCCGAATTGTTATTAAGAAATAACTCTCATCCTGAGCAGGAAATAGACAAGGTCACAACGCCTAAAGGTTGTACCATCGCCGGCTTAAACGAGATGGAACACCAGGGGTTTAGTTCGTCTTTGATCAAAGGTTTGACTGCCAGTTATAAGAAGATAACTACTGACATGTAAAAGTGTCCCGCTGTTTATTTTACCTTTTTTGAAATCAGCTTAATAACATTATTCAGGCTTACGTTGCGACGCTCCGTTCAACTATACATCTTTATTGAGCCCGTTTTAATTTCTTAAAGGCTTATTTAATTCTTGCCTTTAAAAAGCTCAACGTTTTCTCATGCGAATCATCCCGGGCTTGCTTGTTGAAGATTGGGTTGCTGGGGTTTGCAAAACCATGGCCGGCATCATAGCGATAGATAGTTACTGACTTACCAGCTGTTTTCATATTGTCTTCAAATTCTGTCACTTTCTCCGGTGTAATGCTTTTGTCCTGGTTTGCAAAAAATCCGATCACTTCTGTATTTAGTCGTTTTAATTTTTCAATGTTTGTTTCAGGTCTTCCATAATACATTACACAACCTGCTGCCTGCTTACCTGCCAATATCGATGCCTGTAAGCTCCACATGCCACCAAAGCACCATCCTATCGTAAAGATCTTTGCATCGTCACCTGCATAAGCAATCGCGCCTTTTATGATGTTCTCAAGTCGTTCAGATTTTACCCCCGACATATACTTCATAGCACTATCCGAGGTTGCTGCAACTTTACCGTCATAAAGGTCGAGGGCAATTACATTTATGTTGTCAAGTTCGTTGCTTAAAAGCTCAGCTTCCTGTTTTATGTAATCATTTAAACCATACCATTCGTGGATGACAAACAGATAGTTTTTCGTTCTTTTCTTGTTCCTTATTTCATAGCCCGTTCCATTGGTGCCATCTGAAGTTTTAAATGAAACGGACTTGCCCTGAGGATCTTTGCTTTTAAAATATAAAGGATCAGGATGAAGAGCGGCAAATTCCTTGGTAACTGCTTCCATTTTAGCTATTTCCCGAATATCTTCAGGATAACAACTAAGGATTTCCTCTTTGCTGGTTGCAGGTATTTTAATATCAGTTTTTAAAGTATAACTTAACAATGCGGCAGTTACAAAGGCTGCTATAAAAAATAGTATAAACTTCATAATAGTGTGATTTGTTTTTATTAACAATTTATAGCCGCGTTCGTTAAGATTTTTTTCGATTTTTTTTTGAGCCACAAATTAACTGTACGTTTGTATGACCTCCGGATGATTTTTATCTTTCTTCACGGTCACGATTAACGAATTTAAAATATTTCTTTGAGTTTGCAACCTTGAGAGCCTGGTGATGCTTTGCCGCATAACCGGTTGTCTTTGTAAAAATGCTGAGAAGTATATTGTGAAAACGGTTGAATTATGAATTGCGGCAAAAGTGAGTGACACAACGATGCACGGCCATGTGATACTGCCTAAAACAAAAATTAAAAACAAAGAACACATAACTTAACCATATACCATGGCCAAATTTATTTTTGTTACCGGCGGGGTAACAAGTAGTTTAGGAAAAGGAATTATTGCTGCATCGCTTGCCAAACTACTGCAGGCGCGAGGTTTGCGCGCAACTATTCAAAAATTTGATCCCTATATCAACGTAGATCCGGGTACACTAAACCCATATGAGCATGGCGAATGTTATGTGACCGAAGACGGCGCAGAAACAGACCTTGACCTGGGACACTACGAACGTTTTTTAAACATTTATACTTCGCAGGCAAATAATGTTACTACCGGTCGTATTTACCAAACCGTAATTAATAAAGAAAGAGAGGGCGCTTATTTAGGTAAGACGGTTCAGGTAATTCCTCATATTACTGATGAAATCAAGCGGCGAATGTTGTTGTTGGGTAAAGATGACAAATACGACGTGGTTTTAACTGAAATTGGCGGAACAGTTGGCGACATTGAAGGATTGCCTTTTATTGAGGCTGTAAGGCAGCTTCAGTGGGAGTTACCTGAAGAAGACTGCCTTGTGGTGCACTTAACACTTATCCCCTTCTTACGTGCTGCTAAAGAGCTAAAGACCAAACCGACCCAACATAGTGTAAGGTTATTAAGTGAAAATGGAGTTCATCCTGACATTTTGGTTTGTCGCACCGAAGAACCGCTAAATAATGACATAAAACGAAAAATTGCTCAATTCTGTAACGTAAAACCTGAAGCCGTAATTGAAGCAGCGGATGCCTCTACAATTTATGAAGTTCCTTTAATGATGCTGCGCGAGAAGCTGGATGTGATTGCATTAAAGAAAATGAAAATAACAGATTACAACGAGCCCGACCTGAATAGGTGGAAAGGTTTTCTTGACAAATTAAAATACCCGAAAAGCAAGGTTACTATTGGTTTAATCGGAAAGTATATTGAGCTTCAGGATGCGTACAAATCAATCCTGGAAAGTTTTATACACGCCGGGGCTATGAATGAATGTAAGGTGCAGGTAGTGAACGTGCATAGTGAATTTATAAGTAACGAAAACGTAGGCGAAAAACTTGATGGGCTGGATGGATTGCTGGTAGCGCCAGGCTTCGGTCATCGCGGAATTGAAGGTAAAATTGTGGCAGTCAGGTATGCAAGAGAAAGAGGACTTCCATTTTTTGGAATTTGTTTAGGAATGCAAATGGCAGTGATTGAATTTGGAAGAAATGTTTTAGGCCTGGCAGATGCGCATAGTACAGAAATGGATCCTCACAATAATAACCCTGTTATCAACATGATGGAAGAGCAAAAGAAGATAACTAAAATGGGAGGAACGATGCGTCTGGGTAGTTATCCTTGTATTCTTAAAGAAGGAAGTCTTTCTGCGGAAATATATGGAGCTACAGAGATAGCAGAAAGACATAGACATCGTTATGAATTCAACAACGATTACCTCGAACAGTATGAGAATGCAGGAATGATAGCAAGTGGAGTTAACCCTGAAACCGGGTTAGTAGAAATAATAGAACTGCCAAATCATCCGTTTTTTATTGGTGTTCAATATCACCCGGAGCTAAAAAGTACAGTAGAAAATCCAGCGCCATTGTTTGTACATTTTATAGCGGCAGCAAAAAAATACAATGAAAAAAGATTGTCGGTAAAAAATCCTTTGTTACATAGTGAAATGATCTAACAAACAATTTGCAGTATCAATTAGTAGCAGCTTATACCGATTTTGTATAAGCTGTTTTATTTTCTAAGCAATTGCTTTAGAAATAATCGCGAGTTTAAGAAGAAGCCGGATAAATTTTTC
>JAOQAJ010000387.1 GCA_025963675.1 Segetibacter sp. | reverse complement strand
TTATGTGATTTAAGTATTCTGAATGCTACACTATCCGGTAAGTCCATCCATTGCAAATCGGTTCCCAATTTTTCTTCAATCTCATCTTTTTTGTTCTTAAGAACACGATAGAGATTTGAATCACTCTTGATATAAAGTTCGATGCCAATCTGTTGTTGCTTAGAATTGACTGTAGCTGAGAGGTCAGCTCTGGAAGTTCCTATGCTTAGAGTGTACCAATGTTGGGGTCTTGGAGTTCTACCCAAATTCAAAATTGTTGATGCATCATGTTTTACAAAATCTTTGAAGCTCTGCCAAAATTGCTGCTGCTGAAGCTTTAGTTCGGAAGGAGAGCCTTTTTCTGAAAGTGCTGCAGATTTAATCGTTTTTACCCAATCGTTAGGCTTCGATATTACATTGAACCTGGGTGCAGGATTAGAGTTACCTATTTTCCATAATTCTATCTGGATCAAAAAGAACCTTATTTCTGATGACATATTTTTATTCAACCAATCTATTGCTGCTTTATGCTCATCGTTATAATCCTTCGCAATCCATATTATTATACTTGCATCTAACCCGGAAGCGTAAGTTATTATCTGACCTAAATGTTTATGATCTGTTCCCTCCAGTTGATTTTCAATAATAATCTTCTTTTTAGTAGTTGTTTCGACCCCTACAATGTCAGCGTTATATCGTCCTGTAGCTTCCTCGACCTTAATATCTTCAATTTCTATTTCTAGTTCATCACATAATAACTCAATATTTTCCTGTTTTGATAGCCATTTAGTAAAAACCAAAGCTTCATGTGCCCAAACTGTTCTAAGATCAACCACCTCCAGTGTGCCTAATGTAATCATATTTTATGCGTATAATTTTTTTTCTAATTCATTTATTGGTTCAAATATTTATCCATTGTTCCAAATATCCTTATTATTTCAACTTTCAACTAGTGAACTATAATCATCAAAAGGGTGCAAAGAAATAGCTGGCTGTCAGCATTGTTACTCATTATCTCTTTGTAATCTATAATTCAATATCTCTCTTTCTAATTCTTCCTTTAGTTCTTCTTCGGTTGGGAGAAAGAGTTTGTATTTAGACGCAAATAATTGTTTGTTGTCTTTTAAAACTGAATACTTTACTAAGGTTTCACTCTTTTGTGAACAAAGGATGATACCGATGGTAGGATTATCGGTTTCTCCTTTCATATTATCCTCAACCCATCGCACATAAAAATCCATCTGACCAATGTCTTCGTGCGTTAGCTTGCCTAACTTTAAGTCAATTAGTACAAAGCATTTTAGAATATAATTGTAAAAAACAAGGTCGATATAAAAGTTGTCTTCTTCTGCAGATATTCGTTTTTGTTGAGCAACGAAAGAAAACCCTTTTCCCAGTTCCAGTAAAAAATGTTGCAACTTGTTAATGATCCCTTTTTCAAGGTCTTTTTCTAGGTAACCTGAATTGGCAGGAATATCAAGAAACTCTAGTATATAGGGGTCTTTAATAAAATCTTGAGGTCGAGCCGCTAATTCTTTCGTATTAGTTTTAGCTTCTGCCTGCACATCCTCTTTGCTTTTTGAAGAGATAATTCTTTCATAATAGAAACTATTTATCTGGCGTTCCAAAGCTCTTGTACTCCAATTTTGAGCAATGGCCTCTTCAATATAATAATCGCGTGCATTTTTATTCTCAACCTTTATGAGAAGCCTATAATGCGTCCAGGTTAATTCTTTACGCAAAGAGAAGCTGTTATATAATTCGTCACGCAATGCGTGACTTTTTCGGTCCACAAACGTTTCGGAAGATTCGTCACGCGGTGCGTGACTTTTTTCGGCTGGTGGGAAAGCGAGGTAAAATTGCCTAAAATATTTAAGGTTGGTTTCAGTATACCCCTTTCCAAACTCTTCAGTTAATTTTCTTGAAAGCTCTTTCAACAATCCATGTCCATAGATTGCTTTTGCTTCGCCGGATTGTTCCTGTTCAATAATTATTCTTCCTATTTGCCAATAAGCAAGAACCATCGTAAAATTGACAGCACGATAAGCAGATTGACGCGCTTCGTCGAGTATTGACTTGATTTCTTTATAAATATTATTTGGAGCAGGTTGCTTCATTAGTCTTACGCGTACAATTGGTTTTCCAGATCTTTAATTGCTTCAAAATATTTATCCTTCGTTCCAAACATCCTGATTATTTCAGGTGGTGTTCCATACTCATCAAAAGGATGCAAAGAAAGCACTTCTGTGCTCTCAATCGTTGTTATTCCCTCATCGGCATACTTTTCCAATAAGGCAGATAGAACTTGCCTTGCCTCTTCACCATATTTAGTAAAATAGTTACGCTTTGTAACATTGTTAGCTCTTTCTTTTCTTGTTAGCGGTGGTTGGTCGTAGGCGATATGACATATTAAATCAAACAGGTCAACCTCTTTGTTTACTGCATCTTGTAAGGCCGATACTAATACACCTTGCTCTTCCAACTCTTTAATGATTGCTGCTTTTCTATCTGCTTCGTTCCATTTAGAAAGGAAGTCATTTAGAGTAGCATATTGCTTACTTACAATTTCCTTAGTATAGTCTTTAAGGCTCTTTGTAATCAACTTGCCGTTTATATCAAAAATTAGTTCCTGCGATTGTAAAACGGTAACATCAACGCCATTTACAAATACTTTTTCGCGTGGAGTTGCTGGAGGTTTTGGAGTTGTAGGATTGCGAAGTGGCGGGGCAGGAGGCTCACCAATATTATCACCCGTATCATCCGTTGGCGTATAACCCCCCGGTTCTGTTGGCTCCGGGTCATCCCCATCATCAACGACAGGTTCACCAGGCCCTTTCTCTTTGATTTTAATTGGATCTCCGTCAAAGTTTTTATCAGCAAAAAGTTTAGTTGCATTTCTAAAATCAAGTATTGTAAAGAAAGTCTTACCAAACTCTTCATTTATGCGTGTACCCCTGCCAATAATCTGCTTAAACTCTGTCATGCTCTGGATATTACTATCCAGAACGATCAGTTTGCAGGTCTGGGCATCAACACCTGTTGTCATTAGCTTGCTGGTAGTTGCAATAACAGGATACCTTTCTTCCGGATTTATGAAATTGTCCAATTCTCTTTTACCTTCATCATTGTCACCGGTAATTTGCATTACATACTTGTAATTTTCCGCAACCAATTCTGCATTTTCTTTTGCAATCGCGGAACGCATTCTTTCTGCATGGTTGATATCTACACAAAAGATTATTGTTTTAGAAAACCGATCAGTAGATTTTAAAAACTCAGTTACTTTTTGTGCAACTTTTTCAGTCCTTTCATCAATTACTAAATTTCGGTCGAAGTCTTTACGGTTATAAACCTTGTCTTCGACTTCATTACCCGCTTTATCCGTCTTGCCTTTTCCTGGTCTCCACCCTTCCTCTGTATCTGTACTTAGAGTAACGCGTATAACCTTATAGGGAGCAAGGAACCCATCATCGATACCTTGTTTCAATGAGTAAGTGTAAATAGGGTCACCAAAATATTCACTATTTGAAATTTCTTTGGTTTCCTTTGGAGTGGCCGTTAACCCTATATGTGTTGCGTTTT
>JAOQAJ010000377.1 GCA_025963675.1 Segetibacter sp. | reverse complement strand
TTATTGTCGATTCCATTAAAAGGCTAAAAAACCTCATTTAGCATTATGAGTGGTTGTGTTAAATTGACCAAATTTTTGTACCGTTTATTGGAATATACGGCCATTCATCCCGTATTACCCTTACTCTACAAAACATGGTACCTACCTTAAACCTTCTTCGCTTCAACAAGTAGTACCATTATTAAAACAGATTATTATGCGACAATTATTAGCTTTCAGCTGTATCGCTTCCTTATTGTTGTTTCAACAACCCTTAAAGGCACAAGGCGTTAAAAACACCACCCGGCGTTTACAGAATACTGCCTGGAAAAGTTTCATTGGTCAGCCTGTGAATGACACCATCGTCATCAGGTTTGTAACAGACTCAATGTACCTGCAGACAAGAAGTGGGGAAACGATGGTATCGAGCGTTTTTACTGTTACCTCCGATACTATACTGCTAAATGACGTAAGCGGGGCAATTGCCTGTCTCAACGAACCGGGCAAATACAAGTACGCAATAGTCGCAGATGTGATAAAGTTTGATCTCATACAAGATGCCTGTCGGGGAAGAGTTGGCGCAATTACTACTACTAAATGGGAGCGGGTCAAGTAAGTAGCCTGATATTAGATTCTGCGGCTGCAGTACCTTCATCCCGACTTCGGCATTGCGAGTGTCGGCCATACACCTCCGTTGCTCCTATATCAATAAAAAGGAAGCACAAGCTTCAGAGCTATAATCACCAAAAGCCAAGTATCTTCTTTGTTGTTTTTTGCATAGTCGTTTTTGCCATAATTCTAATGTAAAAAAAACAGGCAACTATTCGTTTTTTAAGGGTTGCAGTACGCGTTATAATACATTATTTATCCCTAACTTAGAAGTGGCCGCTTCCATAAAATCCACTTTCTTCTTTGCGTGACTATTTTGTAATCTTATTCTGCCTATATGAAAACAATAATTTTACTCTCCTTGCTGGTAAATTCCGTTATTGCCTTTTCACAACATCGCTCCGACTTAAATCCTGCACTTGCTCCCTTTTATCATGGTGTTGCGTCAGGCGATCCTACAGCTAACAGCGTCATTATCTGGACAAGGGTAACGACATCGAATTCAACTGCCTCGGTAACCTGGCGTGTAGCAACAGACACTGCGATGATGAACATTGTGAAGACCGGTTCGGTACTTACAGATGCTGCAAAAGATTTCAGCGTAAAAGCAGACGTAACGGGTTTGTTAAGTGACAAGTTTTACTACTACGAGTTCGAATATAATAACAAGATGAGTTTGAGAGGACGAACTAAAACAGCACCTTTATCTGCTACAGCTAATGTAAGGTTTGCTGTAGTAAGCTGCAGCAACTATGCACAAGGTTATTTTAATGCATATAAAGCTATTAAAGATAGAAATGATGTCGATGCAGTTATTCATCTGGGTGATTATATTTATGAATACGGTGATGGACAGTTTGGCGGTTTATTCAACCTGCAGCCTGCTACTGAGACATTGGTTTTGTCTGATTACCGGACACGGTATAATTACTACCGGCTTGATTCGAACTTGATGCGTTTGCACCAGCAGTACCCGTTCTTCAATGTTTGGGATGATCATGAAAGTGCAGATGGTTCGTATACTAACGGAGCTGCAAATCATACAGAAGGTGTAGAAGGAACCTGGGTAAACAGGAAAGCAGCGTCTATAAAAGCTTATCATGAGTGGCTGCCGACCAGAGATATGGGTACAGCTGGTGATATTATTTACCGTTCAGTTCGTTACGGAAGTTTGAGTGAATTGTTTTTTCTTGACACCAGGTTAAAAGAGAGAGACAAGCAATACAACGTCAACCTGCCGGCATATTTACAGAATCAGCAAAGAAAATTAATAGGAGCAACACAGCTTAACTGGTTCACTACTTCTGTTACCAACTCTGCTTCTCAATGGAAAATCATAGCGCAACAGGTGATGATGGCTCCTGTGCGGTTATTAAGTGTACCTATTAATATGGACCAATGGGATGGGTATGCAGGCGAAAGAAACCGGCTTTATAATGTAATACGTGGTAAAAGTAATGTGGTGGTTTTAACCGGTGACATCCATTCTTCCTGGGCTAATGAGCTGCCTGATAACTATTACACGCCCGGTAACTTCTTTTTACCTTGCCGCAATTCAGCGGGGGTCGAATTTGTTGTTACCTCAGTCACCTCTCGTTCTAAAGAATATTTGAATGGTATTGCCCAACCCGCCATCTACACAGCTAACGCTCATATTAAATATGCAGAGCTCGCCAGCCGTGGATATGGAATTATAGACTTACGGGCAGATAAAGCACAACATGAGTGGTATTTTGTTTCAACCGTTACTTCTCCAACCTTTACCACAGCATTTGCAAAAGCTTATTATGTAAACAACAACACTAAATGTCTTAACCAAACAACTGTTGCAACGGTTGCCGCCCCTTCAAAAAAAGGCCTACAGGCTCCACGACTTCCACGGAGATCTGTAGTGTTAGCTGCAAAGACTATTGATATTACCACCTCTCAAAATGGTAATAAAGCAATGCTTGAATGGACAACGGCAACAGAAGAGAATTGCAACGTATTCGAAGTGCAACGATCGCTAAATGGAAGGGATTTTATTACAATTGGCAGGGTTAATTGCGCTAATTCTTTAGGAGGGCAACAGTATAACTTTACTGACAACAATACCGCTGCTGTTAATTTTTACCGGATCGCACAACGACAACCAAAAGGGGCAATTGAATATAGCCCGGTAACAGTAGTAAAACTAAAAAACGATTACACTCATTACTGGTATCCTAATCCAACCGTCAGCGACTCAAAGCTCGAAATAAACGCTCAAAAAAATTCTTCCGGTACGTTACGGGTATATGATGCTTCAGGTAGAATTGCCTTTACTCAAAACTTACACATTATTGCCGGTTCAAATAACTATACTATACCTACGGCTACTCTGCAAAAGGGGTTATATGTGTACAGCATCGTTTTGAAGGATGAAAAAAGCACTTTGCAGGGAGCTTTTATAAAATTATAAAAAGGTATAAAGAAAGCACTTCTACCTCTTTTTGGAACTTTTATGAGAGTTTATGAAAATAGCGTGAAAAAGTCCAATGTTGGGTAAGGTTCTGTACTTAGCTTTTTTGGTACTATTTGGCTCCGGTTGTGTCACTCACTTGTACTTGCGTACATTACTCAACGCTGTTGATGCTTTAAGCAGTAGCGGTATTGGCTTGCCTTTTTCCTGCCGGTAAACGCCACCTTACTTCGGCTAACGGTTTCTCGGTAACCCAAGTATGTAAGCTAATTTTACCACCAGGCTCAAATACACATTATCAATACCGCGATAATTGCTCCAGAAAAAGTATCGTCCTCAAGCCTCCATTAATTTATCCCGTGTAATAGGCAACGACCTGATGCGTTTTCCGGTGGCATTAAAAACGGCATTGGCGATGGCTGGCGCCATGCCTACCAGCGCAATTTCACCCAAACCTTTTGAACCTATTGGATTGACGTATGGATCTTTTTTATTAACGAATAAAACGTCTACGTTGGGAATGTCAGCATTAACGGGCACGTGATAATCGGCCAGGTTGTTATTGATCGGTCTTCCAAAGCGATGATCAATTACCATATCTTCCATTAGTGCCATCCCAATACCGCCGACAGCGCCGCCGATCATTTGACCTTCGGCCGTTTTAGGGCTTACGATGGTACCGGCGTCGGCACAAGACACCACGTGGTCTATTTTAATTCTACCCGTTGCAGGATGAACCCGCAACTTTACAAAATGCACCGAGAACGAGTAACTGGAGTATGGCTGTTGTGTTCCCTTTGATTCTTTGGTAAGTTCCAGTGCGGGTAAATCATTTTGTTTCAACAGCTCGTTGTACGTTACCTTAATCGAAGCATCTTTCTTCAGCGAGACGCCGGCTTCTGAAAATACAAGGTCGTCTGGCTTTAGTTGCTCTGCGTTGCTGGCGCGAAAAGCAGAACCCTCTTTGCCGGCAAGTGCTGCTATTTGTTCTTTTAATGCTAAACAAACATCGTATACAGCCGAACCTACTGTCGACGTAACATTTGAACCCCCTTGCATAGGGCCTGGCGGTAACCCGGTACTACCCATTTGTACAGTAATTCTACCTGGTGGTAAACCCATCGAGTCAGACGCAACAGCTGTCATCATGGTAGCCGTGCCGGGGCCCATATCGTTAACCTAACATTGTAAAAGCAGTTTACCATCTGGTTGCAACCTGGCTTTCACAGAGGCAACCCAACGGAAAGCACCAAACGAGCCCGCGCCCATGCCGTAACCTACCAGCCAGTCCTCATCCTTCAAAGCTTTTGGCTGTAGTTTTCGCTCCTTCCAGCCGATTCGTTCTGCACCCATCTGGTAACATTCTTTCAAATATTTGCTTGACCACGGCAGCTTTGTTTCCGGGTCGCTGTCGGCGTGATTACGCAAACGAAACTCAATCGGATCTAAATTGAGTGCGAATGCCAACTCATCCATCGCTGACTCCAGTGCAAAAGAACCGGTCGCTTCGCCTGGGCCGCGCATCCAGATGGGAGTACAAACGTTTAGAGGTACAATGCGGTAACGGGTAGTGACGTTAGGACAGGCATACATAAACCGCGAAATATTTACCGTTGCTTCTGTAAATTCTTCGTACGCAGAGGTATTTCCCGTCGCCTCGTGTGTAAGCCCAATTAATTTACCGTCTGCTGTTGCACCCAGTCCAATCTTTTGTTTCGTTGCGGGACGATAACCTACATTGGTAAACATCTGCTCGCGGTGTAACACCAGTTTCAGCGGCCTGCCTACTTTTTTAGCCGCCATCACAGCGGCAATTTCATAAGGCCAGGTTCGCAATCCCATACCAAATGCCCCTCCTATATGCTGAGCATGAACAGTTACATTTTCCAAAGGCAGTTTAAACGCGTCGCTAATCGATTTTTGGGTTGCTTGTACGCCTTGTGTTTTTGTATAGACGGTTACCTTTTCCGCGCCCTCCCAGAAAGCCACAATTGACGCAAGTTCCATCGGGTTATGCACTTCTATGGGGTGATAATATTCCTGTTCGAGTTTTACTGCTGCGCCTTTATAACCGTCTGTTTCTCCGCGTGTATAATCTTCAAAGCGTGGCCCTGTTGGAATTTTAGCGTTTCCCAGGCTATCTGCTAAACTCGTTTTGTGTGTTGCTTTTTCGTATTGAGCTTTCACCAATTTTGCCGCATGAAGAACCCGTTCGAAAGTATCGGCAACGACCAGCGCAATCGCCTGATCATAATAAAATATTTCATTTGTTGCAAAGAAACGCAACGGCTGTCCACCAGTAGGTGGTTTTGATGGGTCTTTTCCGGTGGTGTAGCCGGGCAGTTTGGGTGTATTGAAATAGGTAAGCACGGCGAGCACGCCAGGTGCCCGTTCCGCGGCTTTTGTATCTATGCTTTTGATACGACCTTTTGCAACGGTGCTACCTACCAAAAATCCATATACGGTGTTCTGGATTTTGTGATCTGCTGCATAAGCAGCGCTACCTGTTACCTTGGCTCTGCCGTCTACACGGTCGATGCGATCTGGTGCTTTTTTATCGAAAAATAAGTCGTCTTTCATAATTCAAATTGTAAAAATGTCAAGCCCTTTGGTTAATCTATTATTGCAGAGATGCGCCTTATATTCTATGCGTCCTTAAAGGCTACTGTGGCTGCAGCTTTAGTTTTTCATAAGCCCCCGCGCTAAAGGGAGCTTTAAAACACACTTACACGCCTTGGTTGTATTTGTATTTCTCCCTTTAGGGTTGGGGCTACATTCATCCTTTCCCTGTAGCAGTTTTCAATGCTTCTACAAGAGTGTTTGGTGCTAATTTTAGTTTGAAGTTATTGTGGCCGAATCCTTTGGCGCCTTTCATTGCCAGTGCCGCCGCTTGCCGGAAATTCGCTTCCGAAGCCCGTTTCCCTTTTAAAAAAATCTCGGCTTCCATAAGTCGCCACGGCTTGTGCGCCACTCCGCCCATTGCCAGTCGGACATCCTTAATAGTATCTCCTTGCAGATCAACTGCGGCAGCCACCGACACGAGTGCAAAAGCATAAGACGCGCGGTCGCGCACTTTTAGATAATGAATGTTTTTATTGAGTTTGTTGTCCGGTATCTCAACTGCGACTATCAGTTCGCCCCTTTCCAGTGTATTGTCCTTTTGCGGCAAATCGCCTGGCAACCGGTGAAAGTTTTCAAAAGGAATACGACGGTCACCTTTGGGGCCGGTTACAAGTACTGTGCAATCCAGCGCAACAAGGGCAATGCTCATATCGCTGGGATGAACTGCAATGCATTTATCAGAAGCTCCGAATATTGCATGCATCCGGTTGAACCCCTTCAACGCTCCGCAGCCTGTGCCGGGTTGCCGCTTGTTGCAAGGCATATCAGGGTTATAAAAATATGGACAGCGGGTGCGCTGCATCATATTACCGCCAACAGTGGCCATGTTGCGCAACTGTGCTGAAGCGCCGGCCTGCAGGGCCAGAGAAAGCAGCGGTTGTTCCTTACGTACCAATTCATTATCGGCCACTGCACTGTTCAGCGCCAATGCACCTATAACCAGTTTGTTGCCTTCTTTTTTTATTTCTTTTAAAGGCAGGTTGTTAATGTCTACCAGCTTTTGCGGAGTCATTACTCCTTTCTTCATTAGATCGACAAGGTTAGTGCCACCGGCGAGCCATAGGGCAGCATTATCCTTAACTATTGCATCTACTGCCGCTTTTGTCGTAGAAACACGGACGTAATCAAAGTTTATCATAGTTTGTGCCCTCCCTTTTTTACATCTGCAATAGCTTTAACAATGTTGGGATAAGCACCACAGCGACATATGTTTCCACTCATGTATTCGCGGATCTCATCGTCGGAGTTTGCATGACCTTCACGAATACAGGCAATGCCCGACATAATCTGTCCAGGTGTGCAATAACCGCACTGAAAGCCGTCATGCTTTATAAATGCTTCCTGCATCGGATGTAGTTTATCGCCATCGGCCAATCCCTCAATAGTGGTAACTTTTTTTCCTTCCACCGTCACTGCAAGCGTTAAACACGACAGTACGCGGTAGCCATTAATGTGGACAGTACATGCACCGCATTGTCCATGGTCACATCCTTTCTTGGTTCCGGTCAAGGCCAATTGCTCCCGCATTAAATCCAGCAGGGTTGTGCGAGGCTCAATCGATAAATTATGATTGACACCGTTTACTTCGATAGATAACGGCATTTTCTCAAAGTAACCTGCCGCTTTTTCATCAAACTCAGACTCCGCCGCTTTCACTAAAAACGGCGGGGTAACTGCAAGAGCAGTGAGAAGTGATGATTGCTTTAGAAAATCCCTGCGCGCTTGGTTGGGATAGCAGTCTGTTTGTTGGTCGTTGAGACGCTTTTTTTGGGCCATAACTACTTTATTTAAAAATTGGACCGAGTAATGTGGTGTACATCAAAGATGATAATTAGTTGAATGGTTAACCTTTCTTTTGTTGTCACTTTTTATGCTAAGATCTAACTATGGGCTTAGGTAATTTGTTCGCAAAAACAGAATTAACCTATGTTAAGGCTCAGCCGACGTGGTTTCGTTACGCAAGCGTAACATCAAAGCTAAAGTGAACAACTGTTTGCGAATCTTCTTCAAATCTTATTCTAATTATTTCGCCTGCTTACGAAATATCTCTTATTTGATGTCATTAATACTTCCATATTCTTCGTCTGTTACTTTGTCCAACCATTCAACTATTCCTCTCTTGGTATTAACATTAATAGCGATGTGCGTGAAATCGCTATCACGTGAAGCACCGTGCCAATGGAGAACGCCGGGAGCAATTTTCACAACATCTCCTTTATGAAGTAGCTGTATGGGCTCGCCTTTTTCCTGGTAGTATCCTACGCCTTCTGTGGCAATCAGAATTTGACCTCCACCATGTGTGTGCCAATGATTTCTTGCACCGGCTTCAAACACCACATTGCTGATTACCGTAGCTAAGATGTCATCGTTTGCAACTAATGTTTTTACCCATACTGTTCCGGTAAAATAATCAGGAGAAGCCTTGTCTCCTTTTCGAAATATAGTGTTTTGATTTTCTGTCGTATTCATTTTTAATTTTTTTGCTTCGTTTGCAGGGTTATGGGAACTACATCGGTCAGCACGAGTGATTTTACCATGTCCTTTACTGTAGACTTGTATTTTAAAAAATGTATTGTTTCAATATGCGATTGGTATGCAGCCACACTTGCATAAATCTCGAATACTGTTACATTGGTTGGATGTTGTTTGTCATACACTGCGTACAAGGTCAATACCCCCGGCTCTTTACTAACAGCAGCTTCGGCATGTTCTTTAAGCGCCGCTTTATAGTTATCCAATTGGGCACTATCGACCTCAATTTTGGCTATGCGGACATAAGGCTGTTTATCCTGCTCATACAAATTGTTGAATGAAGATGTAAGTATACCAATAACAATTAGAAATAAAGTATAGTGAGAGCGTCTTGTATTAATTTTCATTGTTCTCGTTTTAGCGCATGAGCTTTTAGTTATCACATATTTCAAGCCGGGATCGCTCGCCTTTGTTCATTTATTGTTGGTTGTATTCTTCATCCGGAACAGGACCCATCCATCGCACGATGCCTTTCTCTGTGTTGGGTAAAATATATATCTGTTGTAAGCCTGCATCCGGGCTTGCTCCATGCCAATGCAAAATATTGGGTGGACACTTCACTACATCACCTTTTTTGATGGTTTGTCTCGGTTGACCTTTTATTTGGTGATAACCTACACCGTCTGTTATTATTAATATCTGACCTGAAGGATGGGTATGCCAGTTGCTTCTGGCTCCTGGTTCGAAGTAGACGTTTCCAATAACCGTGTTGTAGGTGCTGTCATTCGGAACCAGCGGTGTATTCCATGCATTTCCTGTAAAGTTTTCGGCTGGACCTAATTCGCCTTTTGGAAAAATGGCTTGCAATTCATTCCCTTCTCCTTCGTTTTTATTTTGTTGCATACACCCCATTGTTAGCAATGCTAAAGAAGTAATTGCGGTAGTGAAGAATGTTTTCATCATCTTTTATTTATTGTTTTGACATGTTTGTACTTGCTAAAAGAGTTTCGCTAACTTTTGTTGTTTTGTTCCTCTTCTCCGTTGAAATGTTGGTTGAAGAACATTATCAAAAGGAGTTATGAATAATAAAGAACAACGGACCGCTTCTTTTTTTGCTTTGTTTGAAAATAGACATGTCTTATCAGTAGAAAGGACAAAGCCGTAATATTGTTCCCTTTTTCATTTATTGAATTATTCATGATTACTGAATTGTTTTGATCATTTTTGCTGGCACGCCACCTACCACTGTGTTTGCGGGTACATCCTTGGACACAACTGCTCCTGCAGCTACTACAGCATTTTCTCCAATCGTTACGCCGGGCAGTATCGTTACTCCTGCACCAATCCACGCATTTTTTTTGATGTGAATACGGCCGGGAACAAGTGATTGTCTATCGTTAGGGTTAACTGGATGCCCTTCGGATAAAAGACTGACTTTGGGAGCAATCAATACATTATCCTCAATGATAATTCCTCCTAAGTCAAGGAATACACAATCAAAGTTGATAAATACGTTTTTGCCAATTTTGGTATGCTTTCCGTAATTTATATAAAAGGGTGTAAATACAGCAACGCTGCCATCAATTTCTGAAGCTGTTATTTGCCTTAGCAAGTCCCTTATTTCTTGTGGGTCATGAGCGTTATTTAGTTGAACCAATAACTTCTTCGTAGCAAAAGAAGCGTCCCGCAGCTTAAAGGCTTCCGGGTCATTATACGCTATAGTTTCACCGTTTCGTAGCCGATCAAAAATGTCATTGTGATGCGGGTTTGATAACATAACCCAAAGGTCTTACAACGGATGACCTTCCCGGTAACGATAATCAAACCAATGATTAAGAATTTCAAACTTCTTGTGCGCGAAGAGATTTTGGATTAGTGCCAGTGAGCTTCTTGAAAAAGTTGTTGAAGTAGGTAGGGTATTCAAAACCAAGTGCGTAGGCAATATCAGCAATATTCCAATTGGTGTGCTGCAACAGTGCTTTTGCCTCGGCGACAATTCTTTCAGTGATATGACTAGTTGTAGGCTTGCCTGTCACTTCCTTTACGGCACGACTTAAGTAGTTTGGATGGACTGCCAACTCTTTAGCAAAATCGTTTGCAGTCTTCAACTGAAGTGGCTTCTCTGTGCTTTCAATAGGAAACTGTCTTTCCAATAATTCGAAGAATACATTGGTGATACGTGAAGCGGCATTGGTGTGTTGGTGATAATTTTCAGAAGGCTGAAGCTTCAACGCTTCATGAATAATCAGATTGATGTAGTTGCGTATGAGGTCGTCTTTGTAGGTATAGTCTGTCTTTTGCTCATCGATCATCTTCTGAAAAATGGTATTCAAAAACAGGCGTTGTTCTTCTGTTATTTTTAATACCGGTGTTCCGCCAATCCTAAATAGCGGCGATTGTTGTAAGCTTTCTGATCGGTCAGATGCCTTAAAAAACTGGTTGGAAAAGAGGCAGGTATAACCAATATAACTCGTCGAAATCGTCTCCCAGGAATATGGGATGTGAGGGTTGCCGAAAAACAAAACCGTGCCTTCCTGTTCAAAGCTGCGATCAGCATAGTGAATGATACTCTTCCCCGTTGTGAGGCAGATTTTATAAAAGTCCTTTCTGCTATAGATGCGTGTGGCATTACCGTCGCTCTCAATTTGAAACACGTTAAAGCCCTTCAGCTTTAGTTCGTTATTAAACTCGGAAACTGACCGTACGTTGTCGTTTTGCATCCGCAAAATTAAGAAGATCAAACCATGTAGATTTCTTAAACCTTTTTTGGACTTAGCTTTTATGCTTCTATCCAGCCCAGGTTATCCGGGTTGATCCCTTTGTCTAATGACTCATTTGCAGGTGATGTCACTTCCGATACATTGTGATACTTGAATAACTTTTTCCGGCGTCCTCTCCGCAGCTATGCGTATGTCTTACACCATCGGTTTTAAATGAAAAGCCGGACTATGTGCTGTATTTAGAGAACGTTAGATGAGACGTAAAGTATAAATATTTTTCCTACAGAAGACGTAGATCTAAATTATTGCATGTGCAAATCTTCCCTGCCCGGATATTTAGGTACAGTAAAAAAGAACGTACATCCGCCTTCTACGTTAGAATCTACCCAAATCCTGCCGCCATGTTGCTCTATAATTTTTTTACAAATTGACAGGCCTATACCTGTGCCTGGGTATTGACTCTTGCTATGCAACCGTTGAAAAACGACGAACACCTTTTCCCTGTATTCGGGGTGAATGCCTATTCCGTTGTCTTCTACGGCGAACCGCCAGTATTCGCCAAGGTCCTCCGCGTAAATTTTTATGTAGGGTTTTTTATCACTCCGATATTTCAGGCCATTACTTAAAAGGTTTTGCAACAGTTGCTGCATTTGAGTTGCATTTGTCTTCTGCAATACCGGTAAGCGATTAGAAACAATTTGAGCTCTTGATTCTTCCAGTTGCAAGGCTAATGTTTTAATAACTTTCTCCATAACCTCATTCATATCGGTGCTGCCGGAATTTTCGTTATTTGCCGCGATGTTCGAGTATTCAAGGATGTCGTGAATTAGGTTTCTCATTTGATTACCGGAATTAACTGCTATCCTGATATACTTCATAGCCTTTTCATCGATCTTATCTTTATACTCTATCTCCAGCCGGTGCAAATAAGTGGTCATCTTTCTCAAGGGCTCCTGCAGGTCATGAGAAGCAACATGGGCAAATTGCTCCAGTTCTTTGTTGCTCTTTTCCAAATCCCGCAACGTTCCTGAAAGTTCTGTAACGTCGTTAGCAACCAATAACAATCCTTGCACTTGCTTATTGTTGGTGATAAGTTCTGCGGACAGCAATATGTCAATTTTTTTTCCTGAACGCGTTTTAAAAACCGTAACGTAATCCGTGATTCGTGTTCCGTCTAGTGACGGTGCAAGGGCTTCGGTAGCAAAGGCATTATAATATGAAAGTGAAGCGAAAATTGAACTTATGCTGAACTCCTCACCATCGGTTCTCTCCTTTGCCAATATCTCCTGGCCATAAGGGTTGATATAGATTATCTGCTGGTTTGGAGAAACAACCAATACTATGTTTTTCAGGTTTGCGAGTACTGTCATCAGATCCACCGACTCCGAAATGTTGAACAGGTTGTATTTGCGCATGGACAGAAATGTGGCGACCGAGAATAGTGTTAGAAAGCTGGAGGTGATCGGAATGTCCGGTTTATGCAAGATGACCGGGTAAACAATTTGGGTAATGATTCCCTGAACAGTAGGGATAAAGATGCCTCCGGCAATAAATAGCGCCTGGAGTCTTTTCCGTTTTTGGTTTCGCATTTTGAAGGCATAGCGAAAAAGGATGATTACTGCGCCTATAACGTAGGCTGATATAAAAAGCCGTTGAAGTCCATCTGCTGTTCCCTGCCTGGGTGTGACTATCCAATTCCAACCGCTACGATGGGTGAAAATGTTGGTGTTGCTGCTTGCCACATACAAAAGATAAAACAATATGAAAGGCAGGTAAATGCACACAAGGGAGAACCTGGTGTAAAAAGATTTCAAGGAAGTATACCGGCAGGCAAAATGAAAAATGATAGGTGCGCACCCGCCCCATCCAATGCAGAAAATCCTAACCCAGAAAAGAGCAGTATCGGCAGTATCACACAATCGTACTATTGTATCTTCAGCCTGCCAAAGCAGAAGGAATAGAACGAAAAAACAAAAGATATCTGTGGTTTTTACTCTCGGTACAAATAATACAAGGTAAACGAAAATACCTAAATTAAGCAGGGCGGGAATGAACGATAATAGTGGATAAACCAGATTTTCCATTATTAAGATATTAGAGCAGCTTTTCAAATATAATGTGGAATACCTTAAGAAGGTACCTCCATTTTAGAAATAGCCCCGCAGCAAGAAACCAGTTTTCCTGTCAGCAAAATTACCGAACACGAGGAATAGCGCTTGGACGTTTAAGTGAAAGTCGCTACCCCCAATTAAAAGGTAATTGAGGTTAATTCGCGGCATTCAATTTTTATTCAGGGTTGGGAATAATTTTCTGAAGAGAGGGGTGTTCTTTTAAAACATATGACACGAGAACCCTGCTTTACATAAAAAACAAAAGCTACCGACGTAGCTTTCATTCAACTTGCGACAGCGTTAATCCTTGTCGAAATTTTCGCGAGATGTTCGGCTCTAAGAAGGAAAACTCCGTCAGGAAGAAACACTATGGACGATAAGGGATGAGGGTTGTTAGCATTAGGCAGCTTATTAACCTCGGATGGAAAGATAAATGAAATGACATTTATCTTTCCATCCGCCACGTGTATTCAACTGCTGAGACTAATTTGGTTAACACAAAACTGCAACAGCTTCTTTAAGTCACTTTCTTTAAAAAAACTAATCTTATTCTCCTTTATAAATTGCAGAATCGTTGTTCTTTTATTTGAAAAGAGTTCAAGAAAAGCTTTTCTATCAGCCCTGAAAAAATGGTTGAATTTATCACTTACAAAGTAGGAAGTCTCTTTGCTGAACTGCACA
>JAOQAJ010000269.1 GCA_025963675.1 Segetibacter sp. | reverse complement strand
GACCAAAAAGCGTAACCAGTGAGTTAGTAAAAGATTGGATCTCGGGTAAAGGTGAAGTGTGGGAATAGGCCTTTGAGCCAGGGTTTAGAATATAAATTAAACTTCGTTGCGTCGCACTCTTGTACATTTTTATCAATTGGCAACAAGAAGTTTCAAAACGAATATTGCTATCAAAAATGCCTTGCAACAATGCGCAAGGCATTTTTTATTTCGGTTGTTTTGCATTCGTTTAATTCGTTTTTATCTTTATTCGTTCAACGTCCGATTATGGCAACTGCAAAAAAGACTACGAATAAACGGGCGACTGCAACGGCAAGCTCTCCACTAGAACCAAAGTCCAAAAAGGCATCAGCATCAAAGACTAAAGAAATTAAGTATGCAGATAAATCGCCCGGACAGCCTCAACTTGTACAGATCTTTGATACGATAAAAGCGATCATGAAGCCTTATGTAAAAGGCAGCATAGAGGAAGCTGGTGAAAAGCCCGGATTATATGGTCTCATTAGTAAAAAGCCTTTTGAAACTGACGGAAGAAAATTTGATGAGGTTTACTTTGCAGGTATAATCGTTCAAAAAGGTTATGTCGGGTTTTACTATATGCCAATCTATTGTTATGAGACCCTAAAGTCACAATTGAAGCCTGAATTATTAAAATGCCTCAAAGGCAAAACTTGTTTTTATATAAAAAAGAATGATCCTGTTCTCTTTAAGCAGATAGATGAGGCTTTAGCAGTCGGCTATGAGAGTTACCAGAAAAGGGGACTGGCGTAAATATGAACGAAGATGTGAAATGCGATTGCGGAAAAATGTAACAATCATTCGATGTCTATTCATTAAAAAACCCCTTGCGGGGTTTAAAGCTTGTGGAGAATACCGGAGTCGAACCGGTGACCTATTGCATGCCATGCAAGCGCTCTACCAACTGAGCTAATTCCCCTTTTTACCTGTCGATCAAAAATCGAGGAGTGCAAATGTATTATTTGACCTTGTATGAAACAAATTTTATAATTTCCTGAGTATGAGGTAGGGATTGAAGTAGCAAGTATAAAGGAGGCATTACGTTTTTTAATGTTTCATGAACGCCTGCAAACGGGTACTATCCTTAGGATGAAAAAGCTTGTTGCAAAATAACCGGGGTTTCATTAAAATTAAAAATATATCGGCTGATAGCTCTAATTGTTGAATAAAAGGAAATAACTCGCCAATAAAGGGAAGAAATCAAACATAATCATTTGTTATCTACGTACAATCATTGTTACTATTTCCAAAAAATATACGACCTTTGTTAGCAACAAAAAATAAGTAAGAAAAATATGGGGAAATCTCAGGAAACCTTTGCAAAGAAGGAAAAAGAAAAGAAAAAACTGAAACAACGGCAGGACAAGCAGGAGAAAATGGAAGAGCGTAAAGCCAATGAAAAGAAAGGCAAGAGCCTGGAGGACATGATGGCTTACATAGATGAGAATGGAAACATTTCATCTACACCTCCTGATCCTAAGAAAAAGAAAGTATTTAAGCAGGAAGACATGCAGATCGGCGTTCCGAAGCAAGAGCCAATGTCAGCGGCAGATTTGATTAGAACCGGAGTAGTTACGTTTTTCAACGATGCAAAAGGATTTGGTTTTATAAAAGATCTGGTTAGTCAGGAAAGTGTGTTTATTCACGTAAACCAGTTGCAGGAGCCAATAAAGGAAAACGATAAAGTAACTTTTGAGGTAGAAATGGGACCTAAAGGGCCAAGTGCAATAAACGTAAAAAAAGGCGTAAGCTAGTAGCTTTGTCCTTCTATCCAGTAGAAATTTTTACTTCCTTTCATGTTATAAATTGCTGCTTAGCTTTGTTTATCGCGACAAAGCCAAGCACCGCAGTTTTTTCTATTTTCTCCGGAGGACTTTAGGTTCTAATGCTTCTGGTTTACCAATTGCCCTAATCTACCCTTGTAGCCTCTTGTACCGGAAGTGCTTATCAAGTATCTTTTACGTTTCTGATTAGCGCCACTTCAACGATTTTTTTTGATGTCTCTTCATCAATCTTTGCAAGTGAGGCAATTTTTTCAAGGATTTTTTTCTCCTCTTCAGTCACTACTCCATCTGCTAAGAAAACATCACAGCAATAGCAAAAAAGCTGGGCATGCTGTTCATCCTTAACGAACTGAAAACTTCCTTCCAAAAGTTCATCGGGAGTAAATGTATTATACATCTTCTCGGCAATTTGAAGATAATCGGCACCGTCGTGTTCCTGAAAAATGCTCATTGTAAGAAATAAAGAATCAATAAACACAACTTCTTCGTCACCAATATTTCCCTCGGCATTTGCACAACTATAAAGTACTACCGCATAAGCCTCTCTTACATCTTGCGGTGTATAGGTTTTTTGCTCCGGCACATCATTGAACATTGTATCAAATAATCCCATAATTCCTTTTTTTAGAGTCATTTTTTAAATTCTATTACCTGCTTTTTTTCTTCTTAGATTATAAATTTCATGCCGGTTTCAACAGTTACCCCTGGGCCAGCCGTTGTTAGCCGTGGCTACCTTTCGCAATAGTTGATTATTCTTTATTACCAGTTGCTGAACTGTAAACGATGATTGCCTTACTATTGTTGCCTGGGAATGATTTGCTGTACACGAGTGCGACGCAACAAAAGAATCACAAAGGGAAGATGATGGGAACCAGGATTTATACCAATTGCCGGAACACACTTTAATCAGATGTTTTTGTAATAGTAGCTAATAT
>JAOQAJ010000184.1 GCA_025963675.1 Segetibacter sp. | reverse complement strand
TTTATTTAACTGGAAAATCGCCTTCAAAAAGTCGATTTATCCTAATGCAGAAACATATGTTGTACCTGTTGTCAAACAAGCCTGGGTTGCTTCTCCCGGTTTAGTTTCAACGTCTAATACAACCGGTTTTGTTTCACCCTCCGCCGTAAGCACCTATCCTTACACCTATCATGTTGACGATGTTTTCGGCTGTTCGTACGATACCACTATAAAGCTTGTTGTAAACCCAATACCGGCAAAGCCAAATCTTGGCGCTGATACAACCATTTGTAGAGGCGGAAACCTGACACTAAAGGTTTCAAATTTCGAAGCAACCAACAATTATCGTTGGAGTACAACCCAGAAAGGTGTATCTAATATCAGTATCCTTCAGCCCGGCTCTTATTGGATTGAAGCAATCAACAATAAAGGTTGTAAAAACAGTGATACAGTAAACGTCTCTCATTTTGATCCTTTTACGGTCAACCTTGGTTCAGACACTTTGCTCTGCGCAAACCAGCCCACCATTCTCACTCCTAAAGCTTCTACAAATATCAGCAACTGGAAATGGAATACCGGTGCTGCAACAACTACTTACACAGCTACAACCAGCGGCAGTTATTGGGTGGAGGCCAAAGATGAAGGCGGGTGTTTAGTAAGAGATACTATTGACATTACTAACAATCCAATCAGCTTTTTCGAAATGCCTGGTGACACAACGATTTGTGAAAACGCCGGTTATATGCTAACTCTTACCCCGACCACAGGCACCTCAATACTTTGGGATGATAATACAACAGGTTATTCTCACCTGATCGGTAAAGCAGCAACTTATAGCGTAACAGCAAAATATAAAGGATGTGTACATAAAACAGACATGAAGGTTGCTGTACTTCCACTACCAGTTTTTAGTCTTGGCAGAGACACGACCATGTGCAATGGTTATAATGTGACGTTAAAGGCCAGCTACCCTGGTGCAAGTTATCGTTGGAATACAGGCGGCACAGACTCCACTTATACTACTAATAGAAGTGGCTTGTATTGGGCAGAAGCTACACTAAATGGATGTTCCTATAGCGATACGCTCGCGGTCATTCAAAAGCTTTGCGCATGCGAGATAAAAATGCCCAATGCTTTTTCACCAAATGGAGATGGAATTAACGATGTTTATCGTCCAACAATCAAATGCTTTCCCAGGGATTATCACCTTTCGGTTTTTAACCGGGACGGCCAGGTTGTTTTCGATAGCAAAAATTACCAGGACTTGTGGGATGGTAAATTCAAGGGCGCAGCATTACCGATAGCGACGTATTATTATATCCTTACTCTTTTTAACCAGGATCTCATGGAAAACGAAAAAAAGTCAGGAAGTATTACATTGTTGAGATAGACAATAATTGCCGGAAAAACCTGTTCTGTAAAATTTATAATTTTGTAACCAACGTTTGTTTTTTGTGAATCATCGTTGCGTCGCATTACGTTCATCAGCAAACATTAGTGGAGCTTTTTTCGAAGCGTATAATCAGGCATCGAAAAGAAGTTTCATCATTTTGCGTACATCATCTTATAGTCCAATTTCAACTTCCCTTTGCTGATATCATTCAGTTTTCCCTGCAACATTTTTTTCCTTAACGGCTTCAGGTAGTCAATAAACAACTTGCCTTCAATATGGTCATATTCATGCTGAATGATACGCGCAGTTATTCCTACAAACCGATCTGTGTGAGGTTCAAAGTTTTCATCAACATATTCCAAAACAACTTCCTGCGGCCGCATAATATCCTCTCTTATTTTTGGGATGCTCAAACATCCCTCATTATAAGACCAGTCATTTCCATCAAACTCTCTTATATGAGCATTAATGAACACTTTTTTTACTCCGGGCTCATCAGGAAATTTGCCCTTATCCTCTTCGTCCTGGTTTTCAAAAATCTGGCGGCTGTCAATTACAAATAACCTGATGCCTTTATTTATTTGTGGTGCTGCCAGACCTACCCCATTACTCGCATACATGGTCTCCCACATATCGTCTAAAAGCTTATTTAAATTGTCGTAGTCTGGAGTAATGTCAACACAAACTTTTCGCAAAACAGGCGATCCGTAAGCTACAATCGGCAGTATCATGAATTAAAATCAATTAGTTATAAAAACGCAAAATTACCTCTAAATGGTCCAAACAACAAAAGGAAGGTCAGCCAATATTGTTAAGATATTCCTGTAGCATTATCGTGGCTGCTATTTCGTCGACAAGGTTCTTATTTTGCCTGTTTTTCTTTTTCATTCCACTTTCAACCATACTTTGTACGGCTAATTTTGAAGTATTTCGCTCGTCTACTTTTACAATGGGAACATTTGGAAAGACCTTTTTGAAACGGTTTATAAATGCCTGGACAAGAGGGGTAGCATGTGTATCGCTATCATCCCAATTGGTAGGGTGGCCTATGATGACAGTTTCAACCTGTTCCTTTTTAAAATAATCGATGAGAAAGCTTTCAAGATCTTTTGTGTGAATACCGGCGAGACCGCTTGCAATAATTTTTAAAGGGTCCGTGACAGCGAGCCCTGTTCTTTTAGATCCGTAATCGATTGATAATATTCGAGGCAAAAGGATGGATTTGGAATTAGAAATTGATTCAATCAGGAATTAGGGTGCTTGCTTTACAATAAACCAATAATTTATTTTACGGTTTTTATTTAAAGAAAATATCGGCTAAAACAAAGCAGGCGAAGACAATGCTGGCTATCCCGTTGGCAGTCATAAAAGCGAGGTTCACTCTTTTCAGGTCGTTTGGTTTTACTATCGAATGTTGGTAAATCAGCATTCCGACAAATACAATCACCCCTGCCCAATACAACAAACCAAAGGAGCCTATAAATCCTGCTGAAATTACCAGGCCGGCACTTAACACATGCAATAGTTCTGACACCCGTAGTGCCTTTGCCTTTCCTAAAACTGAAGGTATTGAATACAGGTTTTGCGAAAGATCAAAGTCTACATCTTGTAATGCATAAATGATATCGAACCCACTTACCCAGAAAAGAACTGCAAATGAAAACAAAACAGGCAAGACATCAAATCTTCCTGTGACCGCTAAGTAGGCTCCTATCGGCGCCAGAGATAATCCTAAACCTAAAACAAGGTGACAAAGAGCAGTAAAGCGTTTAGTATAGCTGTAGAACAAAATGACGAACAATGCAACCGGGCTTAAGAAAAAACAAATTTTATTAATAAACCATGTCGATATGATAAAGACGATGCAGTTAACTATCACAAAAATCAAGGCGCTGTTGGCAGAGATGATTCCCGCGGGAATTTCTCTGATAGCAGTGCGAGGGTTTTTAGCATCAAAGCTTTTGTCGAGATAACGGTTAAAAGCCATCGCAGCACTTCGTGCTGTAACCATGCAGAGAATGACAAGAATGAATTTTATATAGGGACTTCCGGAATAAAAGAAAAAGGCGTCATTAGATCCTTGTGAAGCAAAAAAGGGTGAATACCAGCCCAGAAAAAAACCTATCAATGCAAAGGGCATTGCAAAAATGGTATGCGAAAATTTTACAAGAGACAGGTAGTTTTTTACTGAAGTCATTTTTATATGAATTGCCGGATCTCGATCCGTTGCAAAAATACTAAATGTAATACCATTAGTAGACGCCCAGACGTGGCCGACCCGAATTTAACCTGGCAAAATACAAGAAACGACGAGACAAGATTAGTCGTACAAGGGTGTGACACAACAATGCTGAAAGAAGGTATTAGGCTCGTTAACAAGTCCCCTTTTTATTGCAAAAATGTGCATTCCGTATAAAAAACCAAGCCCCTCCTTGGAGGGGCTGGCAATAAGAATATTTTGAACAACTATTTTTTTGCGTAACGCTTTTTAAACTTATCAATACGACCTGCTGTGTCAACAAGCATGTTTTTACCAGTGTAAAAAGGGTGAGAAGTATTAGAAATCTCCAGTTTGATTACCGGATATTCGTTACCATCTTCCCATTGAACTGTTTCTTTTGAATTGGCTGTAGAACGGCTTAAAAAGCTGTGGCCATTACTCATATCTTTAAAAACTACTAAACGATAATTGGCCGGATGGATACCTTGTTTCATAATAAATGTATTGATATTTCGAAGCCGTTGATTATTCGTGAATTTCAGCGGCTGCTTTTTTTAATTTCGACGTGCAAAATTATGGATTTACAACTTCTCCTCCAAAAGAAAATAGAAGCTAAACAAACATTTGCTCTTCTTTAAGATTTCATATTTACATATTGCAACGCAATACCAAAATTAGCGTTCTTGCATAAAGTGATCACCTCCTGCAAATCGTCAATTTTCTTTGCGGTTATACGTATAACGTCATCCATTATTTGTGATTGAACTTTCAAACCGCTGTCTTTTATCGCCTTCACAATTTTTTTAGCGTCTTCCTGTTTGATTCCATTTCTTACCGGAACCTCTTTTCTAACCACCTTTCCGCTTGGAGAATGTTCTTTACTGAAATCAAAAGCTTCCGGAGAAATCCCTTGTTTCATGCTGCGGCTAAGAATAACATCAGTTATTTGAGTGAGCTTCATTTCACTTTCTGCTTCCAAATCAACTTTGTAATCTTTCTTGTTCAATTCGATCTTAACAGGGCTTCCTTTGAAATCAAAGCGATTTTCAATTTCCTTTTTTACCGTATTAATTGCATTATCTAAGGTCTGCAAATCAACCTTGCTTGTAATATCAAATGATGGCATATAGCAGTTTTGGCAAAGATAAACTGTAAGTAGAATAATTAAAATAAGAATAATAAATACGGAAGTCTCTTTTGGTGTATGACCCGCAAAGGTCGGCGATGTAACGAAACCGGAAAGAGGTGGACGTTAAATTGCAAACATAAAAAGGCCCTGGTAGATACCGGGGCCGTTACCTTTATAATGCACATAGAGAAAAACCTCTGAGTGGAAACCGAATTACTATCTCACTACTACCTGAAGCCTTTCCATCAATTTGTAATTCATTTCAAAAATATTTGAAGAAAAACAAATAAAAGGGCAAAAAACATTAATGGTAATAACAAATGATGAGCGGCAAATGGCCACCGGGCGAAGTAACTGTTGTTGTTTTACTATAGGGAGTAACAACAATTCAGAAGCCGTTAAACTAAGTATTTAAGCATTGTGTTGACAAACGAATCTCCGGAAAGTGGAACGATAACGATTATGCTGTTGGCGAAAAAAAGTAAAATAAACTACATAACATCGATGTAAGATCGAGCCGCAGGCTTAGCTAACTACCGCTCGCCTTTGATGTTGCCTTTTAAAAATAATCAACAACACAACTCCGGTGATAACGAGAAATGCAGATATTAATTCAGCCTGGGTTGGGTTAATTCCGAGAAAATGATATTTGGTATTTACCCTAATCAGTTCAATCAAAAACCTCTCAACGCCATTTAAGATCAGGTAAATTGCAGCAATTACACCTGGTGTTTTAACTCTTTTACGAATTGCCCATAAAAAAGCAAACAGTATCAGGCAGGCAATAATTTCATACAAAGGGGTTGGAAAAACAGCCTGGGGCAACTCGTTACAATATTGGCCGACACAGTCAAACATACGAACACCTTCACCAATAACATTATGAGGGTAAGTATACGCCCAAGCCCAGTCAGGCAGGGCAGCAAAAGGCTTTGGATGCGTGTTTACAATACCCCAGTCTCCGTCACCGGCTACCTGGCAACCGATCCGCCCGATAGCATAGGCAAGCATCATAGCAGGTGCAAAACAATCAGCGACATGAATTGGCTTCATGTTGTTTCTCTTGCAATAATGCCATATTGCGATAGTAGCGCAAATTAACCCGCCATAAAAAGTGAGTCCGCTAAAGGATATAAGCGAACCGACGGGGTCTTTTATCAGATCATCTAAATTCTCCAGGTTATGAAAAATTTTTGCACCTAAGAAACCGAAGACGAAAGCATAAATAACCATGTCTCCTACCCGATCTTGCGGCCAAATTCTTATAGTTCTCTCTTCAGGCTTTGCGAGTTTTACCTTATTTTTTTCCTGCCATTTTAGAAACGCAAATAAAAGACCTACAACAATTCCTGCGGTCCAACTTCCCTGTGTTGAAAGAATATAGGTTTGAGTGTCTACTAACGCATCGCGATCTAAAAAAGCACCGATCAGTTTGAAGCCCATTAAAAAACCAAGAAGAAAGTTGATGAAGATTTCAACTGCAGAGGCCGGTTGCCCTACCACTATCTTCTCCTCTTTATAAGTTAATAATCCTTCTTTACTTTTCCTTCTTAACTCAGCAGCTAACACAGCAGCAGCGGTAATAAAGGACACGGCAACAAAAAAGCCAAAAGAATTTATAAGTTTAAGACCTGTCCATTCAACTCCAAACAAATCTTTAAAAGCGTAGTATAAATTAGGATACATTGATAATTATTCGATTCTGGAAAGTATTAATTGCAATGTTAAACACATTTTGCCATTATAGCATTATAACAAAAAACTATTGATATAAATAAAAAACCTCCCCCATGGAAATGGAGGAGGGTATTTACTAACCCATCCATGGCAAAGGCAAATAAGCCTGGATGAAAACTTACATATCTTTAATTGCTTCTAGCAATGTTCTTCAAAAGCCGAAATAAGATTACGGGCAATCATCTGAGCCGGACGTCCCTCAATCATATGTCTTTCTATAAAATGAACGAGTTCACCATTTTTAAATAAAGCAATTGCCGGTGAAGATGGTGGATAAGGCATCAGATGCTCCCGAACTCTTTGGATAGCGGCAGTATCGAAACCTGCGAAACTTGTTGCCAGGTTCTCGGGTTTTTTATTAGCATTAGCAACGGCCATCAAGACACCAGGGCGAGCTGATCCGGCACTGCAACCGCAAACGCTGTTAATCATCACCAAAGTAGTCCCTTCTTTATTTATATACTCATCCACAAGTTCAGGTGTATCTAAATCTTCAAAGCCGTTCTCAGTAAGCTCGGCTTTCATTGGCAATACTATTTCTTCTGGATACATTTATTTTTATTTATATGTGATTGTAAAATATGAGGCTACAAAAATACGTACAAATGTAATAAATATACAAAAAAGGAATGTTAATGGCAATTATGTCAGTAAAAAGAAGCTAAAGAAGACGTTGTGTCATACACAGAGGGAAAATTCTGACTTTTAAACTTGTTTTTCCAAAGGGTACAGAGTTTGATTTCTCTGTATCAAACAAATAAAAAATTACAGATATGATACTTACAAAAACTTATCCTGCAAACAAGAGCTTAACTAAGGTATTTGATGAACTATTCGATGCATTTCCAACAACGTGGGGAAATGATGTCAGGAGTAACACAACCGCTCCGGTAAACATCAACGAAACCGAAAATGGTTATGACCTTCAGTTCAATGTACCAGGTAGAAACAAAGAAGATTTTAAAATTAACGTAGAGAACGGATTACTTACAGTCAGCTACGAAAAGAAAGAACAAGCTGAAGCGAAAGAAACTAAGGCTGTTAGAAAAGAATGGTCTTTCCAAAGCTTCAAACGTTCTTTTAGTCTTGACGAGAAGATAAACGCAGACGCAATTGAGGCAAAATATGATAATGGCATTTTGAAAGTTTATCTTCCTAAGAAAGAAGAAGTTAAAAATGCTCCTAAACAAATTTCAATTCAGTAATTGGATTAAACCTTTTTTCATAAAAGCAGTTTAACTACTGAGTTAATAAAGATTGTTTCATAGCAGTTGGTTTTGGTTTTGTGAAACCCGGTGTTTTTACGCCGGGTTTGTGTTTTTATAATATTTTCACCATCATAATTTCAGGTAACTTTCGGTTGTACTTTACATTAACATAAAATCATGCAAAAAGCTGCAGTAATAATATTATCATTTTTAAGCTCCTTCCTCTCTTCCAGAGCACAGGTACCCAAAGAAAAAACTTTGCTTTGGGAGGTTTCAGGAAAAGGCATCACAAAGCCTTCATACCTGTTCGGTACTATCCACTTAATGTGTTCCGACGAACTAAAGATGCCGAACCTTGTAAAAGAAAAGTTTAATACAGCTAACGAATTGTACCTGGAAATTGACATGGATGATCCTAACATGATGCAGGAAATGATGGCGGGCATGCAGATGAAAGACTCCTCGACATTAGAAAAACTTATGGGTAATAAATTTGAGAATGTAAATACCATTTTCAAAAACTCAACCGGGATGCCTTTAAAAATGCTGAACACAGCTAAGCCCATGCTGGTTATGTCTATGATTTACCCTTTTTTGTTGGGTTGTACGCCTGTGAGCTGGGAAAGTGTTTTTCAAACAATGGCTAAGGAAAAATCTATTGAGATAAAAGGACTTGAAAAGTTGCAGGATCAAATTGAGGTGTTCGATAAAATCCCGTACAAAGTTCAATCAGATATGCTGGTAAAAACGTTGTCGAATATCGACAGCGCTAAGATTCAATTTCATGAAATGCTTGATGTTTATAAAAAGAAAGACATCAATCAATTGAATGTATTAACTACCAAAGAAGAAGACTTTGGCAAATACACCGACATTCTTCTAAGCAATCGAAACCACAACTGGATACCGGTTATTGGTGAGGAAGCAAAAAAACGTCCTACATTTTTCGCCTTTGGGGCAGGGCATCTTGGCGGAGAAACCGGGGTAATAAATTTGTTGAGAAAAGCAGGGTTTACGGTAAAACCCGTTTTCTATGAATAACGTCTATCGGTTATTTCCTTTGTTTACCCACATTTGTTTTCATAGCAACATTGTTGTGTCACTCACTTCAACGGTAAATCTTCATTGAACTGTTTGCGTATATTTTAAAAACAACTTTGAAACGAACAAGAATTATATTTTGGTTGGGCCTGGCTGTTTTATTACTTATTAATGCATATATACTACTCCATCGAAACGAAGGTTACAAATATTTTCCTTTCAAAACATATGGTGAACTCTATGTAACTGACTCTACTTTATATCTTAAAGATGTAAACTTCAATAAAGACACTTTAGAACTTTCATTTTCTCGGCGGCTTGCTTCGAACTACAATTTGATTATTGACGACACGATGCCGCGAGGTACTATTAAAGCAGACAATAAGTCTCTTCATATCCCGCTGCTTGATGACATACATTCATACAAACTAATCCCCTCTTCCCGCGAAGCATTTCAAATTGTCATAGAGATAGATCACGATAAAAACGAGGGAGCTAACTATACGAACGAGTTTGTCTATTGCAACGTACCAGGTCCAAACATAAAAGTTTCCCGATACAAGACATGGACAAAAGGCATTATATCATTTAGTGATGATGAAGTCAGAAATGGAAAAGAATTGCTTACAAAAAACACCGCCGCTCTTTCGGCAAGCACAGACTCAGCAAGGCTAATTGAAGTGTGCAGACTTATCTCGATACTACGGCCAAATGCCAATGGAATAAAAGCGTCAGAAGTTTCGTTGGAATCGCCATACAAGCAATTGAAGATGGCGATGCAGAATAAAATAAATTTAGATTGCGGTAATTACGCTGTGATGCTGCATTATTTGTGCAGTGTGCTGGACCTACCCAACAGGGTTATTACCTTTTCGGGGCCCGCCGGAAACTGGCAATATGGAGTCCATTACTATAACGAAATCTATCTACGTGAAAAACAGCAATGGGTTTTATGCGATGGACTAAGCAATGGTTACATGCCCCACGACAGCATTCGTTTTTATAATGCGGCCGACGTGTATAAGATGGCTCATGTAAATAGTTTTAAAAACAAATATGCTTACACTTTCGAGGGAAATAGTTTAAAGAAAGTTAGTTACGACAGCCTTAGTTACTGGCATTGGTATTACAACCGGAACAACGCGAATCTTTGTTATCTGCTTCCGGGTACAGGTGTACAAGGAGGCAAATGGAATTATTTCAAAGACTTCTATTCCTTTAACCGCAACTTCGACTGTTATAGTGACGTTAATGAAAACGATTGGATGAAAATCATCATAAAAATGATCTCCTTTTATCTGATGTTAATCGTAGCAATAAACTATATTCTATGGGAGTTAAAAACCCTCGTAAATAGTCGAAAGCGTCCCACAGCCGTTTAATTCGACATTTTAAGAAGCTGTGGCCGGGAAAAATCCTTTCTCATCTTTATTTTCTGTTTAATCAAAATCAAATCCTTAAATCCCGCTTCTTCCAACGCAGTCCTCAAAATCCCGGTTTTAAATGCAGTTATCCTTTCTCCTGGTATCAATCAGGTATTGAATTTTCCACTGGCCGTTTATCCTC
>JAOQAJ010000240.1 GCA_025963675.1 Segetibacter sp. | reverse complement strand
TTTACCTAATAACTGTTACACTACTTGCTTTATTTGCAGGTATTTCACAAGCACAGGTGAACCGACCAATAAGGCCGCCTATTGGCTCAGGCACTCCTCCTGTTTATGATGCTCAAGGTCGTGTGGTGCCGCCTAAACCATCTCAAAGCCGTGGTAGCGATTCATTAAAACACAGGGATAATACAGATGACTCTGTAACGATCTATTTTCGGTATTTTGACTCTACCAGGATCCGTAACCTGGACTCTTCCATCAACGATTTTACAAGGCGTTATCCCGTGCCGGCTGAGTTTGTTACGTTAGGTAATTTTGGAACTGCAGCACATTCCTTATTATTTAGTCCAAACCTTAGACCGGGCTTTGATCCCGGCTTTCATGCTTTTGATATTTACCGCTTTAAAATAGAGGATACACGCTTTTTTCAGACCACCCGTCCATTTACTGAATTAGGTTATATGCTTGGAAGCCAGGCCGAACAAATGGTCAATATCATTCATACCCAAAACATAAAGCCAAATTTCAATATGGCTTTACAATATCGTTTGATCAACTCGCCGGGTGAATTTCAAAATCAAAATACCAGTCATAATAGCTATCGTATAAGTGGCAACTATCAAAGCAGGAACAAACGGTATTCTGCTTATGGAGTATTTCTGTCTAATAAATTTCTTGCATCAGAAAATGGAGGTATTCAACGAGATACGCTCTTAAATGATAATCGTTTTACCAATCGTTTTGTAATACCTACGCGCTTAGCGGGAGACACCAATCCGTCACGCAATCCATTTAGTACCCGGGTAACTACAGGGAACCTGTATAATGAAAACGTGTTCTTTCTAAGGCAACAATATGACTTTGGTCAAAGTGATTCTTTAATTGTAAATGACACTACTGTTATCCGTTTGTTTTACCCACGCGTCAGGTTTCAACACTCTTTTACTTTATCCGGCCAGCAATATGAGTTTCGCGATTTTTTTGTCGGTCCAAATAAGAGCGCTGACTACCAGACATATTTTGGTAAGACGGTTACTGATGACACGTTGCTTTACAAAGACAAATACCGCACTATTACGAACGATTTCAGCATTATTTCTTTCCCTGAAAAAAATAACCTTAATCAATTTATAAAAGCAGGTGCAGGGCACGAATTTATTAATGCAACTTTTGATTCTGCCCGTCAAAGCTACCATAACATATACCTGGCTGGCGAGTATCGAAACAGGACGCGCAACCAGAAGTGGGATTTGGAAGGCATCGGGAAGCTGTATTTGACCGGAGTAAACAACGGTGATTATTCAGTACAGGCAAGTTTAAAAAGAGAGATCAGCAAAAAGCTCGGTTACCTCGAATTAGGATTTCAAAATGTTAATCGTTCTCCTTCTTTTCTTTTTCGTAATGAAACAACTTTCCCCACTAAAAGGGGAACTTTTAATAAGGAAAACATTACTAAGCTAAGTGGCGCAATAAATAATGACACGTATAATTTCTCACTTTCCGGCGAATATTACCTCGTCAGCAATTATATGTATTTCGACAGTTTTTTTGCACCTGCTCAAACAGGTACTTTGTTTAATATTCTTCACATCAGTGGTAAGAAGCAAATAAAGTTAACGAGGGTGCTTAACCTGTTTTCAGAAGTCCATTTTCAGCAAGCTATTGGCAATCCACCATTAAACCTTCCACTGTTTTATACCAATAACAGGATTTCATTCGACGGCGTTTATTATAAGAATATGAACTATTCGATCGGGCTTGAACTGAGGTACCATACTCCATACAAAGCGCCCGACTATTCACCTTTTATTGGCCAGTTTTTTTACCAAAACCGGGTTACGATTAGTAATCGTCCTCAGCTAAACGCTTTTTTTAATTTCCGTATAAAAAGATTTTCTGCTTTTATAAGAGTTGAAAACCTTAACACTTTTGGAACAAATACTGGTGCTCCCGGCTTTACAAAAAACAATTACAACGCGCCTTATTATCCCGAAAAAGGCTTCTGGTTCAGACTAGGAATTTGGTGGACGTTTATTAATTAGACTTTTCGTGTTTTTGAAAAAAGCAATGTTTTTTTGACCAGGCAAGATCATTTCAATCAACATTGTTGCGTCGCACTTCTTTCATCTTTTCGTTCTTTGGGCAGCTTTTTCGTGTTTTTCGAATGGTCTAATAAGTAGGCTTCAGTTCGAGACCTTAGAATAAGTAACAGGTAGAACAATAAAACAAGTCATAAAAGCATTTAAAGATAATTATTTGATAAATTGTATTTCTAATCTTATTTGCCGTAGCGGCTATTGCAAATTTTTATTAATTTAATTCTATGAAGAAGTTTTTCCTTGGTCTTGCTTTTATATGGGTTGTATCTGCACTAAATGCTCAGCCTCCCGTTGGTAGTAAAGCGCCTGACATTTCGCTTCCAAACAGTAAGGGTGAACTAATAAAGCTTTCTTCATTAAAAGGAAAAGTTGTGCTGCTCGACTTTTGGGCGTCGTGGTGTGGACCGTGCCGGCAAAACAACCGGAAAATGGTTTCACTATACAAAGAATATAAAGACCAGGGCTTAGAGGTTTACGCGGTTTCTATCGATGGCAATAAAAATGCCTGGGCAAATGCGGTGCAACAAGACAAAATGGAATGGTTGCAGGTGATAGACGTTAAGGCCGAGAGAGGAAATGAACTTACTCAAACATGGAACCTTCAATATATTCCTTCAACTTTTTTAATAGATAAGCAAGGCACAATTGTAGCGGTCGGTCCTGAGAAAGGCGAATTAGAAAAATGGTTAAAGAGACTGTTATAGCCCACTAAATGAAAAAGATAATACTTCAAATGCTTGTGTTTATAAAAGATCTGTTTATAAAAAAAGAGTGTTGCAAATAAGCTTGCAACACTCTTTTAATTTGCAGAAGATGCGTGTTTATTTTTCGAAGTAGGCCAACGTTCCGCCCACCCAGGTTTTATCTTTATTATATCTTACACCGATCATTTTTCCTTTGCTTATGCGGGCGAGATTATTAGTAGCAATCGGCCTCGGTTCTCCATCTTTCCAGAAATAAAAAATCCTGATTTCTGCTTTTGCTGGTCCGTCAGGGGTTTCAATCACATCTGCATATTTTACTTTTCGTTGCAGTATCCAATTTTGCGGATCATGTACTTTGTCAATGTCACTTTTAGTCACGTCGATTATTACGCCTTGGCCGGCAAACGAAAATAATGGCTTCAGCACATAGTTTTGCAGATCCTGCGGCAGCTCAATGATTTCATTTAAGAATCTCGTTTCAGGTACGAACTGATGTTGTAGAAAGGGTAACGTGTATTTGCTTATTCTAAAAAACCAGTTCGGGTGCGGCACCCATTCTACTTCAACTTCTTCCAGTAAGATCTTTCCTTTTTCCTGCACTTCCGGTGTTTGCTGTTGCAGGTCGTCAAAAATTACCCTGTTATAAATTCGCTTTACCTCCGTCTCAACTCCATTATTTGTATAAAATAGTTTGTTGCCTTTCTTAATTAAGGTTGTTAAGCAAACTTGCTTTATGCCAGTATAGTCTTCAGTAAAAAAGAAATCGATTCTTGTTTTTTGCTTTTCAGGAAAAATCTCTAATAATATGACATTTTCAGATTTGTAACCATTTACAAGGATCTCTTTTAGTAATTGTGTGTAGCTTTCTTTATTGAATCCACTTAGGTAGCTATCAAAGTTCTCCGGAATATCAAACACTTTTCTCGCAGCTTCATCTTGCCAAACCTGGAACGCGAATAAAGTTGGAAAGCCCTGCATCTCTATTAGTTGAGGTTCCAACTCACCTTGATCATTTTCGCATATTCCAAAATCAAATGCAATAAAGTTGCTTAAAGCGCTTTCTCCCGGCACCATTAACTCTGGTGGAATCGCTTTGGCAGATTGCTCTTTAAATGTTGGTGAAACAATCACATCTACAATATGCTCGCATGCTGAAAGTATTTTTTCTTTGAAAGACTTATCACAAAAAACAGGGGTTTCCGCAACCCTAAATTCAAGTTCTCCCGAATGAGGAAGGTTCATTTCCTTTAAATAATCCTCGTATTTCTGCTGCGTAAATTTTGAATTGAAGGCACTTCTTATTGAGGAAACCATCGGGTTATATTTGAGTGTTACTAAAATAAAAAAATCCCTGCCATGTATTGACCGGGACTTAATAACTTATGAATTTAAGTTATGCTTCAACCAGGGTTTCTACGGCATGATGTAAAAAATTCGGTAATATGTGGCTGTAGGTAAAAACGATCTTATCACGATCATTTAATTGCTCTAACATGCTCGCCCATTTGGCTTCACCCAGGTTGTCAATTATACCTTTCTTTTTATCTTCTCTTTGCAGGTACATGGTCATACCAATTGCATCAGCTTCCGGATGAAACTGGGTGCCGATAAAGTAATCATTAAACCGCATTGCCATAATGGCTCTTTCTAATGGAATGTGTGGCCTTTCTTTTTCAAGAGCTAGAATTCTTGCTCCCATCTCCGCCATCTTGTGATGATCTGGCTCAATCACCTGGAAGTCTCTGCTGTCCACCGCATAAAAAGGATTTTTCAATCCCTGGAAAACAGCTTCCTCACAAGCTTCTTCCATCAGGTGCACCGGGAAAACTCCAAAGGAATTAGAATTTCGCTTACAAACCTTAGCAACGTTAAAGTGACGAGCTGCCAATTGATAGCTATGGCAAATAAAGAAAACATGCTTTTTCGGGTAATTATCGCTTTTATTCCAATCCTGCACGCTTTCTAACCAATTGAAATAATGTTTTTCCCATTTGCTGCCAATGCTTTCCAATGGCGACCCCGGCCCGCCAGATGAGATATAAATGTCGAAGTCAGTACCGGGTGTTTCATTTTTTACCCGCACTTCAAATTCTTCTAAAATAATTTCAATAAAATTTACCTCTCCCCACTGATTTATTATTTCCCGGATACAACGCATGCCCTGGTTCTCCTTTCCTTCATTTAGGTCAAGGATGGCGATACGTATTTTCCTTTTTTCATTCCAACTCATAGCCTGCAAAATTACTCCTTTTGCCTTAAAGGAATGGTTAAAGGCGATTAAATGTCATTTTCATCAAATCGAAATAATGCGGTCAAAAAAAGGCGGAACAGAAATATACCGTAGAAGTGAGTGATGCGCCGAAAGGCCGGTAAGTACAACGATGTCACATCAACGGACTTCAGGGCGGCACAATACATTGGTATCCGAAAACAGTTTTTTTGAAGCCAGCATTATCTCTTTTATTAAACTCCTGTTGCGACGCTCCATTCAACTATAGTTATTCTTTCGTCACTACTGTAAAGACAAATTAAGATGTCGCACAACTACCGGTTGCTCCACATCCTAAGCTATATAATTTAAGTTACCAGGAACTGGTCATGAATAAAATCAGCAACGGAAACCAGGCTGTTGGTTTCTTTATATACTGCCAGTTGCCTGTCTGCGCCTGTTCCATTTTCAAGCATTTTATGTACATGTGCTATGGCATGTCGGCTGCCCAATTGGTCTACAACATCATCCACGAAGTCGAGCAATTCATAAATCAGCACACGAGTATTGACCTCTGATTCTTTCCCGAAATCAATCATTGTTCCATCAATACCGTACCGGCCGGCTCGCCATTTATTTTCATTTATCAGCAGGCGAGAATACATAATGAAGTTGAGATTTCTGCTGCGAAGCAGATAGAGTTTGGCACAAATAGCCTGGAACAAGGCTGCAATTGCTATTGTCTCAGCTATGGTCATGGGCACATCGCAAATGCGAAACTCTACAGTATTAAAAAAAGGATGAACTCTTAAATCCCACCAAATTTTTTTAGCGTTGTCTATGCAATTTGTTTTTACGAGCAATTTTATGTAATTGTCATAAGCCTCGATGCTCTCAAAAAAATCAGGAATGCCGGTACGTGGAAACTTATCAAAAACCTTGGTACGAAATGATTTATAACCTGTCAGCCGCCCTTCCCAAAAAGGCGAGTTTGTGCTAAGTGCATAAACATGTGGCAAAAAATAACGGGCAGAATTGGCAATATGAATAGCCATTTGGCGACTTTCCATACCCACGTGAACATGTAGTCCAAAAATTAAATTGCTTCGTGCTGCCTCCTGTAGTTCGTTTACTATCGCATTGTATCGGGCATGATCCGTAATCAGTTGGCGTTCCCAATGACTAAAAGGGTGCGTACCCGAAGCGCCGACCCAGAATCCTAAGTCGCCCGCTATATTCGATATCGTATTTCTAAGGGTTGTTACATCCCGCAGAGCAACATCTATATTTTCGCAGATATCAGTTCCAACTTCTACCACCGCCTGGTGCATCTCGGCCTTAACCTGGTCCCTGATGATCTTTTGTCCCTCAGAAACTATTTTTTGTTCATGACTTTTTAGTTCACGGGTTTGCGGGTCCATGACCATGTATTCCTCTTCTATTCCAAGCGTGAAGTGCTTGTAGTTAATTGGTCCCATAAATATGCAGTAATTTGAAAATGTAAGAATATGCTAATTTGAAAATTAGGGATTTGAAAATTTAAACAACACACTCATTCTCAAATTTTCAAACCGGTTTATTTTCAAATTAGCTTTTCCTGGTTGCTGCTTCTTTTTACATATTCTCCCCAGGTAAGGTTGTCTTTTGCAGGATCATTTGACTGCGCTTTTTCTATTGCAAAAGTTGCAGCGGTTTCTACCACCCAGTCAAAGTTTTCCTGGCCCACACTATTAATATCAGCGTCTGGCGCAGGATTACAAAAATCAATTGCATATGGCACCCCATCTCTCAATGCAAGTTCTACTGTGTTGAAGTCGTAGCCCAGGTATTTATTGATTCGAAGAACAATTTCTTCCATCTCTTTTAGTTTTTCCGGACTGGGAGAAAAGTCCGCTACATATCTTAGATGAGAAGGATTTCTGGGTTCGTATGGCATGATCCTCACGTACTTTCCGCCAATGCAGTAACAGCGATAATATTCTTCGAAAATTATTTCCTCTTGCAGCAACATCACCAACTCACCGGTTTCTCCGTGTTTTTGCAGGAATTCCTCCATGTTTTCCAACCTGTACACGCTCTTCCATCCTCCGCCAGCAAAAGGTTTCATATAAGCGGGAAAACCTACATAACTAAAAATTCCTTCCCAATCTAAAGGATAGGCCAGGTTACTAAAAGATTCTCCGGTTGTATCGGGTGGCAACTGATAAGATGGTAGAATCACCGTTTTTGGAACCGGTACTCCTATCTTAGTAGCAAGGCAATTGTTGAAGAACTTTTCGTCAGCACTCCACCAGAAAGGATTATTAATGACAGCGGCTCCACATAACGCCGCGTTTTTCAGATAGGCACGGTAAAAGGGTACGTCCTGGCTTATTCGGTCAATGATTACTGCATATTCTGTAGGTTCACCCTGCATCACTTTGTCAATTCTTACAGGCTCTGCTACAATACCATCAACACCCTTGCTATTTACTCTATCGATAAATGCCTTAGGAAAACTTCTTTCTTTTCCATGTAGAATACCGATCTTCTTCATAAGCAGTATTTGTTTATATTTTTTAGAAAAAAACTCCTCGTTAAGGCCTGTCCATACCTTCCCGTTATACAACTGACAAATATAAATAGTATACCAGCTGGCTAAACTAGCAATAAAATGAGGTTTTTTATTTTTTATGAGAAAAGTAACGGATATGATCATTCCTCACCTTTCCCTGATAAAAAAACTTACATAACGAATCAGGCTGGTTAATTGCAAAATTTGGATTTTTAAAAACAATAATACCTATAGCTTTACTTAAAGCATTTAAATTGAAATGATGAATGAAGAAGGGATGGTAGTACAGGAGAAAGCATATGCCTTGTTGGAAGTTGAACAAAGAATTGTGTATTCAGAGTATCTTGAAAGAGATGTGGTGGTAGATCTCTACATTCCTGATAAAAAAGATTTAAGAGCCGAGATGCCGTTATTATTAGTAAATGATGGGCAGGATTTGGTTACAATGGATTTTGCTGCAATTCTCGACTCGTTGTTTTGTTCGGGTCATATACCACCATTAGTGTGTGTAGGCATTCATTGTGGTGCAGATAGATTGAATGAATATGGAACGGCCTGCCGACCAGATTACAAGGGTAGGGGAGCAAAGGCAGGCTTGTATAATAAATTTATTTTGGACGAATTATTGCCTTTTTTGCGAAAAGAGCTTAATGTTTCTGATTTCACAGAAAAGTCATTTGCCGGGTTTTCACTTGGTGGATTAAGCGCTATTGACATTGTTTGGAACCATGCTAACCAGTTTACTAAGGTCGGGGTTTTTAGTGGAGCCCTATGGTGGCGAAGAAAGGGATATGAAGACAACGGTTATCATTCGGATAAGGATAGAATAATGCATTTGCAAGTGCAGAAGGGATCTTGTTCGCCGTGGCTACAGTTTTTTTTTCAATGCGGTCAGCTAGATGAAACTGCAGACAGAAACAATAATGGAATAATTGACTCAATAGAGGATGCCGGAGACCTGATAGAAGATTTACGCGCTCTTGGATATAAAGATGAACAAATACGATACCTCGAGCTCGAAGACGGGGGGCATAATGTAGAAACGTGGGCAAGAGCTTTTCCTGAATTTTTACGGTGGGGCTGGGGCAGTAAAACAAAAGGTTAGTGGATGAGTTGTGGTTGGAAAATTTCCCGCAAAGCAATTGTCGATTTTTATATCATTTTAAAAAAAGGCATAAAAAAAGAGCTTCCCATTGGGAAGCTCTTTTTATGTTAACTCAAATCATATTAAATACTAGTTGAAAATATACCTTAAGCCAAACTGCATATAGTATGTAGAAGACAGTCCTAATACATTACGGAAAGTACTGGTAACCGGACCACTAATGTCGGTTGCTAGTCTGAAAGTAGGTTTTGTAGTTCCTCCAGGTGCTAATGAACTTGTATTTACAGGCACCAATATTTGACCATTAGATGCATTTGTAGTTTGTACAGCTCCCCAGCTACTATTCAACATGTTGCCGAAGTTAAATATATCTATGCTGAACTGAAGGGTGTTGCGTTTGCCGCCAATAGTTGTAAAAACATCCTGAAGAAACCTTACATCTACCTGATTTCTCCAAGGTAATAAACCACCATTTCTTTCGGCATATTCGCCCTTATGTTTTCTTAAATATTTATCCTGCTCTATATATTTAAAGAAATAATCACTTTGCTGTTGCGGAGTATAAGTTACGGCAGAAGCTCCGCTTCCCACGGTTAAAGGAGCAAACGTAATCTCAGTTGCATCTCTGGGAATATAAATCAGATCATTATTTGCACCATCCCGGTTAAAGTCACCGCCGTATAAGTAAGAGAAGCGCCCCTGATTTGATCCCTCATAAAATAGGGAAAGAGTAGTTCCAAGGTGCTTTAAAAACTCCTTTCTATAAGAAAGACTTACAATAACACGATGAGGCACAACAAAGTTAGGCCTGCCTAAAGAAGGGAAATTAGGTCCGTTTACACTTGGTATTAGATTCCAGGTGTTTACCGGTTGATCTCCCGCTCCTTCGTACAAACTTTCAGCATCAGAAAATGTGTATGCAACCTGTCCGAACAAGCCCCTTGTAAATTGTTTTTCAAGTCTCGCTGTTATGGAGTAGTAGTGTCCCTGGTTCTCATTATCTGTAACAATTGAAGTAAATGATTGAGTACCCCTTACATCACCATTAGGGACCGCTGTGCTTGGATTTGGATTAGTTGTACTGCGTATAGCAGAGGTCAGAGGGTTGATATACCGTTGATTAAAAGCGTTTGGATAAAATAAACGATTATCAGGATAACCTGAAACACTTAAAGGCACAGGGTTAACAAGGTTAACATTTCTGGAGTATGCAACACGGATATCCCTGTTATAAATAGCTTCTAATGAACCAATGAAGCCACCTGGTAATCTTTTATCGAAACCGAGAGTAGTTTTCCAGGTTTGAGGATTTTTAAAGTTTTCTGAGAAAGAAGTAACAGTAGATGGAATAATAGTACCTGCTTGTGGAACAGTAGCAGGTCTGTATGCAGCAGGATCAGGATTAAATGGTCCGGGAGTACTGGCCTGGCCGTTATAGTTTTGCGTCACCTGAAGCATCCCTGAGTTGCCCGATTGCCCTACTATCCATACAAAAGGAACCCGTCCGGTAAAAATACCGGTTCCACCACGAATCTGGAACGAACGATCACCCTTGACATCCCAGTTAAACCCTACCCGTGGTGCCCAGTTAATAGCTGGTTTTGGCAATTTTCCTGTATTAATTTTAACTCCGTTTTCAAAGGTTAAAGCTGCAACCAATGGGTTTGTTTTTACTTCGGTAACATTCGGATAAGTTGTCAGATCTGCACGTAAACCAACAGTCAACCTAAGTTTTGTATTTACAGCAATTTCATCCTGGCCGTACACAGAGTATTGGGCAAATTTGAAGCTTGGATACGCCTGTTCGAAACCAGGAAGCAGTGAATAGGTTTGAGTGAAATCTAAAGGTTTAACGCCGTTCACAAAATCTTCCCATGATGCAAAACGGTAATAGCTGGCTCCTAAAGGTTGGAAACCGTTCTTGGTATTAGTAAAGTCAGCCTGAGCACCTGCTGTAAATGTGTTCTTTCCTGAGGTCCAAACGAGATTGTCTACAACAGACGAAATTTTTACATCCCTTAAGTTTCCAAAACTAAATGGCTCATATCCAAAAGAAGTAAAAGTTCTGTCTCCTTTCAAAATATCTACAAAAGGAAAGAGAGAGCTTTCTGTACTCCGCGGTTCATTTTGGCGGTTCCGTGAAAACCTCAGGCTATTAGAAAATTTTCCTAGTTTGGAGTTTAACTCGGCTGCAAAAGAGTAAAAGTTATTTTCCTGGAAATAGTTGGAATTCTTGAAATGCAAGGCTTGTATATCCTGTCTATTGCCAACGGCACCGGTAATCCCTGTACTGCCAAAAGATGTACTAACGAAGGATGGAGTCTTGCTGTCAACGTGACTATATCTAACGTTAAACCTGTGGTTATCGCTGATGTTCCAGTCAACTCTTGCAAGGTATTTTACCCTTGTATCTTCAAAGTCATACCCCTGGTATGGTCCTGTTTCATATTCATATTTGGTTTTTAAATAGGCACTTATCATGTCTAATTCCGCAGCGGTAGGACGGGCAATATTAGCGGCACTACCAAAACCGGCTCCCGGCGTTGCAGCAAATTTTTCCTGACCAGGACGAACATCTTTTTCATTCTCATAATTTAAGAAGAAAAATAATTTGTTTTTGATAATGGGACCACCAATACGGGCACCATATTGTTTATAATCGCGTCTTTGTGTTGTAAATTGATCCTTACCGACCTGATTACCCTGCTGTTTATCGGTTCTGAAAAAAGTATAAGCAGAGCCGCTAAAATTATTTGTTCCGGCACGTGTAACTGCATTTAGTGCACTACCAATAAAGCCTGACTGCCTAACATCAAACGGGGTAATGTTTACTGAAATTTCTTCTAAGGCATCTAAAGAAATTGGAGAACCACCAGCAGGCAGATTGCCACCAATGCCAAAAGCATTATTGAATTCAGCTCCGTCAACCGTGATCTGGTTTTGCCGGTAATTTCCACCACCGACTGCCTGGCCATTTGCTTGCGGGGTTAGCCTCGACATGTCATTAATACTACGTGAAATAGTTGGAAGTCTTTCTATTTCCCGTCTTCCAATATTTGTTACCGCCCCGGTACGATTGGCATTTAAGATAGAGTTTCTTCCGGTTGTTGAAACGACAACATCTGCCAAAGCGGTTGACGAAGGTTGCATGGTTGCATCCAGTACGAATGACTCGGAAAGTCTTAAATAGATATCACTAAATCGCTGGGGCTGTAAGCCGACATATGTGACTGTAATGTCGTAGGGACCACCCACCTGCATATTGGTAATATTAAAGCGACCACCACTTCGGCTTATGGTAGAATATTTTGTGCCTGAAGGTGTGTGGGTAGCAGATATGGTTGCTCCTTCCAATGCCTCTCCTGCGGCTTTTTTTACAGCGCCCGTAATACTACTGGTAGTTACCTGGGCATGCATCAGGAATGGTACAAGAAACACTAGAATTGTTAGTAGAAATTTTTTAATTAGCATATTTAGGGGTTGTTTTTCAGTTACAAAAAAAGTTGAAATATTAATTGCTTCGTTCTATTGTTTTTCGAAATTCTACTAGAAAAATTATATAGATTAAAAATTTAAAATATTTTGAATCGTAATAAAATAAATATGGGTTTAAAGCAATCGGAAGAGAGGGCTGAAATTGTGCCTGCAAAGAAAACAAAAAACTGTTAAACTTTTTCCCGCTTTTGTTAACAAATTGTAACCAAATAAAGACATTTGTCGATATTTTTTCGCTGCCTTGTAATTTAGAAATATTTTATTTTTCAATGTGATTTTAAAAAAAGACCACTAATTGTTATAATTAAACCTGTTTAGTTCTTTGATTGTAATTTTGTACAAATTCGATTTATGTTAGATACAATTGAAAGTGCTATTGAGGATATCAGGCGCGGTAAAATGGTTATTGTGGTAGATGATGAGGATAGAGAAAATGAAGGGGATTTTATAATAGCAGCAAAAATGGTTACACCGGAAGTAATCAATTTTATGAGCAGGGAAGGTCGCGGACTCATTTGTGCCCCGCTGATAGAAGATCGTTGTGATGAACTTGGTCTTGAATTAATGGTTAATAGCAATACTTCACTTCATGAAACTCCTTTTACTGTTTCTGTCGACCTTCTGGGTCATGGATGCACAACTGGTATCTCAACTCATGATAGAGCAAAAACAATCCTGGCTTTGGTAGATCCTGCTACAAAACCTGAAGAACTTGGCCGGCCGGGTCATATATTTCCGTTAAGAGCAAAAAAAGGTGGAGTACTTAGAAGAACCGGACATACAGAGGCGACCATAGATCTTGCCCGACTTGCAGGTTTTGAACCGGCCGGAGTGCTGGTTGAAATTATGAACGAGGATGGAACGATGGCCCGCCTGCCTCAACTGCAGGAAATAGCAAAAAAGTTTGATTTAAGAATTATCTCAATAAAGGACCTTATTGAATACCGGCTGAAAAAAGATTCTCTGATAGAGGAGATCGTGCGAGTTGATATGCCCACACGATACGGTCATTTTAAACTGGTGGCATTTAGAGAAAAAAGCACCCAAAGAGAACATCTTGCACTGGTGAAAGGAGAGTGGCAAAAAGGTGATCCGATACTTGCACGGGTTCACAGCAGTTGTTTTACGGGTGATATTTTGGCCAGTTTCAGATGCGACTGCGGCGAGCAACTGCATAAGGCAATGCAAATGGTAGAAAATGAAGGCAAGGGAATTATTTTGTACATGAACCAGGAAGGTAGAGGAATTGGCCTCGTCAACAAACTAAAGGCATATAAACTCCAGGAAGAAGGAATGGATACCGTTGAAGCTAACATTCACCTTGGCTTTGCAAGCGATGAACGCGATTATGGAGTTGGCGCACAGATCTTAAGATACCTCGGGGCTACACGATTACGGCTAATGAGTAACAATCCCAAAAAACGGGCTGGGCTAAAAGGATATGGTCTTGAGATTGTTGACATTGTTCCAATCGAGGTAAAGTCAAATCCTCACAACGAAAAATATCTGCAAACGAAGCGTGACAAACTGGGCCATGAAATCTTAAAGGATTTATTGGAGAACAACTAGCGCAACAATGTGGTAATGCGCGAATTTGAAGATTTGAAAATGGGGTATTAGATTCATTAGCTCTGTTGGAAATTTTTAAAGGACAATAGGATTACTGTCTGTACAAGTGAGTGACACAACGATGGAGAGTGATGGTATGAAGCTGGCTAACAAATGTTTCTATTGAGAGAGAAATTTTTTGTAGCCAGCAATAACTATTTTTTCAACAATTGTTGCGTCGCACCCTTCAACTCTAGGTGTGTACTCATCTTTTTTCTGAAAACAATAGAACACGGATGACACGGATCAAACTGATAAAACCGATTTTTAAATTGTTTCCCTGGTAATATCACTTCGCTAAC
>JAOQAJ010000233.1 GCA_025963675.1 Segetibacter sp. | reverse complement strand
TGCTGTTACTGCAGTCAAGCTCCAGATGTTTTCTAAAATTGTAAATGGAACAATACGTTTGGCGCCTTGCTTCGGACATAATAGCCAAATAACAAAACATGGATCTACGAATATCTCTGAAGAGGTTGTTCAAAAAAAGAAAAGAACAGGCTTTCTAATTGCAGCTTCAATTGTTCTTTTATTGGTTGCTTCTGTTATGGCGTTAAGAGCATCCTTTTCATCTTCATTCAAAAGCCAAAACATTACTACGGCTGTTGAAATAGAATCTACTTTATCCAACTGTTCCCGAATTTGTATAAAGTGTACTAACACGATCACTTGCTCAATAAAAAGTTGCCGTACAAGTGAGTGACACAACAATGTCGAACTTTATTCTCCCGCCTGCTCACATCAAATTATTCTAACTTGAGTTTTTAAGACATATTTCCTAAAAAGCTGCAATTCTATTTTCTCTTTTTATTGACAGTCTAAGCATTGTTATTTGCATTAAATTCGCTCTCAGCGTTTTGACGTTAAACATTTTTTACATGAAGAAATTTCTGCTCTTTTTAGGTCTGTTTGTTTTTTCTGTTCTCTCAATTAAGGCGCAGGCAATTGACTCAATGCTTAAGGTGTACTCAGAGCAAGTGCCTAACCAAAAGGCTTATGTGCATTTTGATAAAGATTTATACAGGGCAGGTGAGTCAGTGTGGTTTAAGGCATATTTATTCTCAGGCTTTAGCTTATCAATCAATAGCAAAAACTTTTATGCAGAATTGATAAATGACCAGGGAAAAGTCATTCAACGTAAAGTATACCCGGTAACAGAATCTTCAGCTTCAGGTAATTTCGATCTTCCTGATTCAATGCCTGCCGGTAACCTGCTTTTCAGAGGGTACACCACATGGATGCTAAACTTTGACACTTCATTTATTTTTCAAAGAAATATTGCTGTTGCGAGCAAAGCGGGCGTTATAGAAAAAAAGAAACCTGATGTAGGCAAAACTTATTCAATTCAATTTTTTCCGGAAGGTGGCAACCTGGTAAACACCCTGTCGTCATTAGTTGCTTTTAAAGCTAACGATGAAGCGGGAATGCCCGTTAACGCAAAAGGAAATATCGTGGACAGCAAAGGCAATGTAGTTACTGCTTTTTCTTCGGCACACGACGGCATGGGCTCCTTTAATCTGACGCCGGCGGCCAATGAAACTTATAATGCTGTTTGGACTGACCCCGCCGGAAAGCAACAAACAGTTGCGTTGCCGGAAGTAAAAGCTCAAGGTCTTGTCTTGAAATTGACATCGGCGGGCAATAAGAAAGTGTTCATGGTAGCGAGTACCGACAATGTTCCGGAGACCTGGAAAAAATTAAATATCGTAGCGCTGTTGGGACAGGAGAGGGTTTATAAAGCAAAAGCTAACTTAGCCGATACCAGAGCAACAAGCGGGTCGATACCAATTGAGAACTTTCCGTCAGGAATTTTACAAGTCACCGTTTTTTCTGATACCTGGGAGCCGCTTGCCGAAAGGATCATCATGATTAATAACAACAACTATAAGTTTGATGTTAAGATTAATACACCTGAACTGAATACAAATTTCAGAGCCAAAAACACGATTGAGGTACAGGTGGATGATACGCTGTTGACTAACCTGTCTTTGTCTATAACTGATGCGGCAATTGGCAGACAGACAACGGGGGACAATATTATTTCAAGAATGCTATTGACGGGAGATATCAAAGGGTATGTTCACAACCCGACTTACTACTTTGCTAACACAGCAGATAGTACATTAAATAATCTTGATCTTGTTTTGCTTACTCATGGATGGCGCAGGTATAACTGGGCAAATCTGGTAAGGGGACGCAAACCGACTTTGAAGTATCCAGCTGATAACTACTTGTCAATTGATGCTCGGGTCTTTGGAGTTACAACTGCCTCGCCACTAAGAAATGATGAGCAGCTCCTGGTGTTTCTTCAGAGCAAGGATTCATCAACACAGTTTTTAGAAATGCGTAAAACGGGCCTTGACAAGTTTTCGTTGCCTAATGTCGTTTTTTATGACACCGCTACTTTGTTTTACCAGTTTATGAAAGATAAAAAAGCAGAGAAGGAAATGAACCTCACTTTTTCAAATAACTTTTATAAAGGAGTAGGCAGAATTGATCTTTTAAACAGACCGTTGAATCTTGAAATTGACACAGCTGCAATAGCGCGAACAAAGTTCTTTGCTGACAAAATGTTTCAACTCGGAAGTAAATTCGATCCTAAGGGAAATGTGCTTGAAACGGTAACTGTAAAGACCCGAACAAAAAGCCTGATACAGCAATTAGATGAAAAATATGCAAGCGGTCTTTTTAGGTCTGACAATGGTTATGCCTTTGACCTGACGGGCAACAATACCTCTTCTTCTTTCGACATATTTACTTATTTGCAGGGTCGGGTAGCTGGTCTGCAAATTACCGGGCAGGGAGGTAATACTTCATTAGCCTGGCGCGGCAGTACACCCGCACTTTTCTTAAACGAGATGCAAGCCGACGTTTCTCAATTGTCTTCTGTTTCAGTAAATGATGTGGCATATATAAAAGTTTTACGTCCGCCATTTATAGGTGCTATCGGAGGTGGAGCCGGTGGAGCGATTGCAGTCTACACCAAAAAAGGTGGTGACGTAAAAACGGAACCTGGACAAGGATTAAATAAATATAAAGTCGTCGGGTATTCGACGCCAAAGGAATTTTATTCGCCTAATTATAAAGATCTGTCAGGATCTTCTGAAGTTGCCGCCGATTACCGTACAACGCTCTATTGGAACCCTTCTGTGTTGACAGATGCAAACAGAAAAAAGGTACGCCTTGATTTTTACAACAACGACATTACAAAAGCATACAGAATAGTGCTTGAAGGTGTAAATGAAATAGGTAAAATGGTTAGGGTAGAAAAGGTAATTCAACAACCAAAATAAAACGGGGCCGCCAAGAACTGCTTTTTTATTGCAATAATTCCAAATTCTATTATTAAACTTTTGGTAGTGAACTTTTGTTTTTCATGGGATCATCGTTGTGTCACTCACTTGTACCGATGATTTTCATGCAACTTTTATCGCAGTATATAAAAACAGCGTCTTATTTATAAATCAACTAAGCTACCTGCTAAATCATTTTATGTCCACAATACTAATAACCGGCGGTACCGGTTTAATCGGCTCGGCACTCACCACACTGCTAATTGAAAAAGGACATGCAGTTATCATTCTAACAAGACATCAAAAGCCATCAAACGAACCAAACATTACTTATTTGGTGTGGGATCTAAAAGCGCAGACAATTGATCCAAAAGCGATTTCAAGTGCTGACTATATTGTTCACCTCGCAGGTGCAGGAGTGGCCGACAAACGATGGACAAATGAACGAAAAAAAGAAATAATTGAAAGCCGTACCCAAAGCAGCTCCTTACTAATAAAAGCTTTAAAGGAAGTGCCAAACAAAGTAAGAGCTGTTATCAGTGCCTCTGCCATTGGTTATTATGGAGAGGATAAGAAAACGACATCAAAGAAAATATCTTTTACCGAGGATGCGAAAGCCGACACTGAATTTCTTGGCGAAACATGCCGCCTCTGGGAGGAGAGTATAGAGCCGGTTAAAATTTTGGGCAGACGTCTTGTAAAATTTAGAGTTGGTATTGTTTTAAGCAACGATGGTGGCGCGTTTGCTGAATTTAAAAAACCGGTACAGTTTGGTATTGCCGCGGTGCTGGGAAGTGGTCAGCAAATAGTAAGTTGGATACATATTGAAGATGTATGCCGGATGGTTTTGTTTGCAATTGAAAATGAAAATTTAGAAGGGGTTTACAATGCGGTAGCGCCCACTCCTGTATCTAATAAAGAACTGACTTTATTGCTGGCTGAAAAAATGAAAGGGAGGTTTTTTGTCCACATGCACGTTCCGAAATTTGTGCTGAAAGCAATGCTTGGACAAATGAGTGTTGAAGTACTAAAAAGTGCAACCGTAAGTTGCGAAAAAATAAGATCTGCAGGATTTAGTTTTTTGTATCCAACAATAGAAAGTGCTATTGGAAACCTGGTTAATGAAAAGGCCTGATTATCTCATTTCAAAAATTAATGCTCCAAAATCTCTTTCAACAAACAGCACTTCTAAACTGCCATTACAAATCATCCGTTTGAAACTTTTTGAAGCTGATAAAGTAATAAAGGGCAAGATAAATTACCGACATAATTAATAATGCCGTTGTATTATATGACGCAGTTAATTGATTAACGATTACTTTCAAAAAAGGAACCCTTATCAGATTGTCAGTGCTTTCAAGGGGTAGGTAACGGCCAAAGTTATCTGTGTACCGGTTTAAAAGAGCAGCAAGCATATTTTCTAATATCAGCGTGTAAAGAAAATACACACCTATGGTAATTCCCGATCTTTTGAATAGCAGACTAAAAAGCAAGGCAGCCGCACAATAATTAACAGCCTGTATAAAAAAGTATCCAATAAATTCAATCTTTTCGAAAGTAAAAGAGGCTGCATTTTCATACAATCCGAAAAACAAAGCTGTAATAAAGACAGCAATGGTAGCTACCAATGCAATAATAACCGTGATAGCCATTTTTACTACAATAAATTCCTGCCTGCTCCAGCCATCTATTATATTTTGCCGGTGTGTTTTGTAGCTGTATTCATTTGTAAAAGAAATGATGATCAAGAGGCCAAGCATAAACATCAGGAACGTGCAGAAATAACTTATTACATGCCAGACATCAGGAAAATCGAAAGGGGCACCAATAAAGCCTTTTGCCTGCGGGTTGTTTTGAGGTGTTGATTGATACACCTGGTAAGCGATATAACTAGCACCAAAGACACTGACCAGGTATAAGATCGATAGTACCCAAAAGGTTCTATAATTCTTAACCTTCATCCATTCTACTTTTAGAAGCTGAAACATGATTTATAAAAAGGGTTTAATTATTTGTGAGTTCGAAGAATTTTGCTTCGAGGCTTTTCTTTTTCAGCAAAAGGTGATTAAGGATGATGCCGTTATTAAAACAATGCTGATTGATTGCTTCAAGATTGGCGGTGCCTGAAGGATAAAATGCCTGGATGCAGCCGGGTTGCTTTTTAATGTTTGTATATCCGGGTATTGTTGATGCAATCAACTCCAGTTGAGAAAGATTACTTGCAGAGATTTCTACGATGTCTTCATTGATCAGTATTTCATCCACTGATCCTGAGGCTAATAATTTTCCTCTTTTCATGATAGCGACATGGGTACATACTTTCTCTACTTCGTCAAGTAAATGGCTTGCCATGATGATTGTTTTTCCTTCTGCGGCAAGTCGCTTTATCAGTTCGCGAATCTCAGCAATGCCAACAGGATCGAGTCCGTTGGTAGGTTCATCAAAAACTAAAACGGTGGGATTTCCTAACAATGCTGACGCTATTGCCAGTCGCTGTTTCATTCCCAATGAATACGTGCTGAATTTGCTAGCCTTTCTTTCTGTGAGATTAACTTTTTCCAGTGCTGCAGGTATGTCTTCTCTTCCTTTTCCCTTTATTTCTGCAGCGATTGCAAGGTTCCTTTCGCCGGATAGGTAGTGGTAAAAGTTTGGGGTTTCCAGCAACGTTCCGATGTCTTTTCTTAGTAACGAATCTGCGGGTCTCCCAAAAAATTCAAAGGATCCTGATGTTGGCTTTAGTACATCCATTACAATACCAAGCATGGTTGTTTTTCCACTTCCATTTGGGCCTAGTATCCCAAACACACTTCCTTCCGGAACATCGAATGAGACATTGTTTAGCGCCTGGATCTTTCCGTAGAATTTAGTGATGCCATTTAGACTAAGTACAGGTTGCACAGTTAGTTGCAGTTTATTTACAAGTAAAATAGATGCTTTTGCGTGAATTGTAAAAACTATTTATTTTTAAACCAACTGTTGCCTTCTATGATAGCCACTGCAACCGATTGATGGATTGTAGTTGCATTAATTTATGATTTTGTAGCAACTGGTTTTTACAGTCCAAACAGAAAAATATATAGCCAGACAAATGGAGTTGCCAGAATTAGACTATCGAAACGGTCAAGGAAACCGCCGTGGCCGGGCATAATGCTACCACTGTCTTTTACTCCTGCCATCCTTTTTAACTTGCTTTCAAGTAAGTCTCCGCTGGTACCTATTATGGCGGCAATAACAGAAATGACAATAAGTGATACAACGTCATTTAAATGAAAAAGATAATAGCCGGCAAGGGTTACAACAGCAACACATAGAATTGCGCCGCCGCCGGTTCCTTCCCATGTTTTCTTAGGTGAAATTTTTGAAAATGGTGTCTTGCCTATAAAGGAGCCAACGATATAAGCCATTGTATCATTGATCCAAATAGAGGCTATCAGCACTACGGGGATGATCCACCCAGTATCTAAAAAAACATGAGAATCCTGAGTGATAAGGCCTGTGTTTCTAATGCCTATCATTAAACCCCAACTCAGAGAAATATATAAAAGGCCGGCAACCGAATAACCTAATGATTTTACAGATAAGTTTTTTGTAAGTAATATAAGCCACAATGGCAATACAATACCTGATACCAACAACAATACGACGCCGATTGTATGCAGGGGAAGGCCTGCGACAGTATATCCGCTGCCAGTCATTGCAAGCATGAAAGCCCAACCAGCAATCATAACTCCGTATTTGTGTAAGGGAGTAATATTTTGATATTCAGGATCTATTAACCCTATCAATTTTTGATATTCTACCCAGCAGCCAAAATGAATGATCGAAAACAGGATAAAGAAACTCCAATGGTTCCAAAGCAAACCGGCGAGCATTATAAGAACAAAGATTACCGCGGTCAATGCCCTGGTTTTGAAAGTCTGTACGTTGAAAGCCATATTGAATGAGTTACTGTAAAGTTAGTTGTGAAAGAATATCTGCTGCTGTATGATGTATTGGAAAACTGTGGGATGAAATAAAGTTAAAACTAAAGATTCATTGTGAACCTGCCGTTGAAGTGATTGCGACGCAACGATGACGCCATCGAAAGGTTAGCTGGTATCAAAAAATGGGTTATGAAAATTGTTGGAATGTTGTACAATAACTTAACCCGTGACTTATATCTCCAGGTCAATTCAGCAATCCTTTGTCTACCAGATGCCTCGCTATATCTTTTAGGAGTACGGGCACATATACTTCTATATCGCCGAAGTTAAGATAGCTGCTGTCTTGTTTGTTTACCAGCATCACAGGGACGCTGTTTTCTTCGAGCATTCCTTTAATAATGGCGGCGTGAGGCAGGTTGCGGGTGGCGTATAAAAGATACCAGTTTTTTTTCATGCTATTCGTTGTAGAACCTACGCAATATAATCATTATCGTCACTGGTTATTGCTGCCGGCAATACTTCATCACTTTTCTTTTTTATAAAATAAATAATGCCAATACCAATAATCAGACTCACAAAAGCACCATAAAGAGGAACTGAAAAATCGTCGTTGGAAAGCTTTTTTAAGGTTTCGCTGCGGTCGGCATAATATACCGAAAGAACGGCGAAGGCATTGTTGCAAAAATGAATGAGAATAGTATACCATAAGTTTCTGGTTACGGTATATACAATTCCTAATATAAGCCCAAGGGTGAAAATCGGCAATATTTTAAAAAAAGTTCCATGCAGCAAGGCGAACACAAGAGAAGAAACTACGATTGCCAGCCATGGTTTATGGCTCAGACGTAAAAGGGCTTTTTGCAATGAGCCCCGAAAAAACAACTCTTCACCAATTGCCGGCAATAAAGCCATTATAAACAGGTTAATAAGCAGGTCTCCGAAATTTTTCATTTGCAAAAAAACCTGCAGCGCCCTGTTGTACATGGCCTCCATTTCCAACAACGATTTTTGGAGAGAACCAAATTTGATCCGGGAGTTTATTTCGCCGAGCCAGCCAATGAATGGTTGAATGGTAAACAATAAAAGCATTGCAGCGCCTACTAATATGAGAGATGCGTGTTTTTGTACGCCGATATATGGAAGTGATTTCGGTGATGAATAATAACCAAATAACAAAGACGGAATAATGAATGAGATAATTGAACCGGCCAATTGAGCCAGTTTAAACCGGCCTAGTAAATCAGGTGAAACAACAGCATTTTTATCGAGCAGTACACTTGAAATATCGTTAAAAAAAAAGGATGAAATAGCGCTATTCAAAATAAGAAATCCACCGGCAAGGCCTAAGAAAGCAAGAAATTGAACAGCTGGTGGTTGATATTTTAAGTAAGTCTTCATAAATCAGCTCCGAATAAGAATGTAAATTCGCGTTTTAAAAAATAATTGCGCAAGATACAGGATGCGACTTATAAACAACAGGTTGCAAATGTTCTGTTCATACGGTTTAAAGGTTTTTTACAAGTATTATGATAACTATCGGAAATATCAAATTATCGGGTTTCCCGCTTTTACTCGCTCCAATGGAAGATGTGAGCGATCCGCCTTTTCGTGCGGTTTGCAAAGAAAACGGTGCGGATCTGATGTACACAGAGTTTATTAGTAGTGAAGGCCTGATAAGAGATGCAATAAAAAGCCGTAAGAAGCTTGACATCTTTGATTATGAAAAACCGATAGGGATCCAGATTTTTGGAGGTGATGAAGACAGCCTGGCAATGGCTGCGAAGATTGTAGATGTTACCAATCCTGATTTGCTCGACATAAATTTTGGCTGCCCTGTAAAAAAGGTTGCTTGTAAAGGTGCGGGAGCCGGTGTGTTAAAAGATATTGACTTGATGGTTCGACTGACTGATGCAGTTGTAAAATCTACCAACCTTCCGGTTACCGTAAAAACCCGGCTAGGGTGGGATGAGCAGACAAAAAATATTGAAGAGGTTGCAGAGCGCCTGCAGGACGTTGGTATAAAAGCATTGGCGATTCATGGACGCACCAGAAGCCAGATGTACAAAGGTGAGGCTGACTGGTCACTTATTGCAAAAGTGAAAAACAATCCCCGAATTCATATTCCAATATTTGGTAACGGAGATATTGACAGTCCTCAAAAAACTGTCGAATATAAAAACCGTTATGGTGTAGACGGCATTATGATTGGTCGTGCTGCCATAGGTTACCCATGGATCTTTCGGGAGATTCATTATTATATGCAAACGGGTGAATTGCTTCCGTCCCCAACAGTAGAGGAAAGGGTGGAGGTAAGTAAAAACCACCTTCGGAAATCAGTTGAATGGAAAGGACCGGTGGTAGGCATCAACGAAATGCGCCGTCATTATTCTAACTATTTAAAAGGCTTACCGGGGATCAAAGAATTTAGAAACAGGCTGGTTACGTTAAAAGAGGTGGAGGAAGTCGAAGCGGTGCTTGATGAAGTGCAAAGTCATTACGAAGGCTTTGAAGTTGAAAGAGCACCCATAGTTTTAGAAAATTACCATGAGCACTGCGCGATTTAAGAACTGGGATTTAATGGATTATTTGGATTGTGAGGAAAATTTTGTAGCCGGCTTTTGTAATACTGTTGTAGCAGCCGTTGCGTCGCACTCTTGTAGCTTTTAAATTTCTATTTAGCTTGTGGGCGGAACCCCGAAAGACTTCGAGTGGATTGTTAATACGGGTAATTATTTCGATCTTAGTGTCTATAATTTTGAATGTTATATTTGTCTCATGCACACTTTATCTGATTATATTTCTGTAGATAAGGAGATTCAATTTGGAAAACCTGTTTTTAAAGGAACCCGTGTGCCTGTCCAAAGTTTATTCTGGCATCTGGAAAAGGGAATACCGTTAAACGATTTTCTTGAAGACTTTCCGAGTGTAAGTCAGAAGCAGGCTGAAGCAGTTATTGAGTGGAGTGCTAAACATTTTGAATTGCCTGAAATAATCTCAGATGAAACTGTTATTGGATGAGAATCTTCCTGTAAAACTTAAGTATCGTTTTCTAGAGAAAGGACTTAAAGCGTATACTTTAAGAGATATGAACTGGCTCGGTAAAAAGAACGGAGAGCTGCTTGAGCTTATGTTACAGAACAAGTTTACGAGCTTTGTGACAATAGATAACAACATTTCTTATCAACAACACTTTAATAATTATCCTCTACAGGTTGCAATTCTTGTGGCAAAAGACAATACTTATGAAACAATAATGGAATTTTTCTCTGAAATTGTTGAGGCTTTTAACCTTGATTTTGTTGGTCCAAGGGCTATAATACATCCTGGATATAAATAGCGGCTTTACACACACCTCCAAACCGCATCCAAAAACCACCGTTTAGAATCATAGAAATGATGAATAGGCTCAAAGCCGGTTTGTCTGGCAATTTCATCTGTTTGTTCGACAGTGTATTTTTGCGAGATCTCCATAAATATTGGTTCACCTTCGGCAAATCGAAAAGTATTTGAACCAACTTTTACTTGCTGTTCTTTTCTACTTACAATAAAACTTTTGCAAGCACCGGTTGCGGGATCGTAAGTGGGATAATGATAGAAATTATCTAAGTTAAAATTCCCTTCTAACTCATTGTTTATTCTATACAAAAGGTTGAG
>JAOQAJ010000222.1 GCA_025963675.1 Segetibacter sp. | reverse complement strand
ATCAATCATTCATGAAATGAAAAGAGTATGGCCGAAAAAGTGGAACGACAATGGCATGGGAGATATCCCTTGTAAACCTCGCCGACAAATTATCGATTTATGGTATCCATATCGAAAAAATGAATATCGGGATTTGAAAAAGTTTTCGGAGTATAATTTGTTAGAAATGAAACTGTTATTATAGAAACTTTAAGTAAAATCATCTACTTTTTATGGTAAACTTGCAGTCAATAAACCAAGGCAATTATAAAGACATGCTGCTTAAAAACGCTTCCATATTAATTATTGATGATGATCCCGATGTGTTAACTGCTGTCAGATTGATGTTGAAGACCCAGGTAAAAGAAGTGCTGACTGAAAAAAATCCGGAAAACCTAAGGGCTATTCTTGCCAAACAGTCCTTTGACCTGATCATGCTTGATATGAATTTTACCAGTTCAATAAATACCGGTAATGAAGGACTTTTTTGGCTGAAAAAGGTAAAAGAGTTTAAATCTGACGCAGAAGTAATCATGATCACTGCTTACGGTGATATTGATCTTGCCATACGTTGTCTAAAAGAGGGCGCGGCAGACTTTGTTGTAAAACCATGGCACAATGAAAAGCTGATAGCCACAATCAAAGAAGCTTTAAATAAAAAGTCGAAAGGCAAGTCAAATGTTACAGCTGATGATGATGGTATTATAAATAAAGAGTTACTCGGCGAGTCATTGGTAATGCAGGATATCTTTTATAAAATACAAAAGATAGCGCCTACTGATGCCAACATTTTAATACTTGGCGAAAACGGAACCGGAAAAGACCTGATTGCCAAGGCGATCCATCAACAATCACTCAGAGCCAATAAACCATATGTAAAAGTTGATGTAGGAGCGTTGACGGATTCTCTTTTTGAAAGCGAATTATTTGGTCATAAAAAAGGAGCTTTTACTGACGCCAGGGAAGACAGGGCGGGCAGGTTCGAAGCTGCTAATGGCGGTACACTTTTCCTGGATGAAATTGCCAATATATCGTTGCACCAGCAAGCAAAGCTTTTAAGCGTTTTACAAAACAGGCAGGTTGCCCGATTGGGCGATAACAGGGCAGTTCCTATCGATATTCGGTTGGTATGTGCTACAAACGTTCCCCTACAGGAACTTGCCAATGAAAGTCGTTTCAGGAAAGACCTGATTTACAGAATTAATACGGTAGAGATAATAGTACCGCCATTACGTAAACGGGGAAACGATATAATTCTGTTGGCGGATTATTTCAGCAAGTTCTATTGTGCCAAATATTTAAAACCGAATGTGCAGTTAGATCAAAGTGCTATTGATAAAATGCTTCATTACAACTATCCCGGCAATGTAAGAGAATTACAATATACTATTGAAAGAGCGGTGATAATGGCAGAGGATGAGTTGTTATCTGCAAATGATATTATTTTTTCACCAATCGAATCAAACCGACCTTCAGACGACGAGCCTGATGAATTGAATTTAAGTTCAGTTGAAAAAAATACCATTCTAAGGGTTATTGAAAAGCATAACGGTAATATTTCTAAAGCGGCAAAAGAGCTGGGTCTTACACGTACGGCTCTGTACAGGAGGCTAAGTAAATATGATATTTGAGGAGAGCTGCTAGCTATTAGTATCAAGCTGCAAGCTAGACATGAAACTTGTAGTCTTTTTTGCATTCGACCTAAGCAAACTATAACAAACCCTGAAACTTTAAACCTCCAATTTGAAACTGTCAACCTTTATAACGATTTTTAAGACCAGTGAGTGGCGAATTGCAATAAGGGTTGTGGTGCTTTTCATAGCTCTATCAGCTGAATCTTTTTGCCTGGTGAAGCAATGGTATATGGCTGCAGCGCTTTTATCTCCTGTTATTATTTACCTCGTTGTCGATTTTTTTAATTTCCATCGTGAAGCACAGGAAGAGTTGAGCCAGTTTGTTGAGGCAATTCACTACCGCGATTTTTCCCGCAATTTTGATGTTAAACATGCGCCGGTAGATATTCAACCATTAAGAAAAGGATTTAATGAAATTAATTCCACTTTTAAGGTTATTAGTAAAGAAAAAGAAACCCAATACCAATATCTCCAAAAAATATTAGAACTGGTCGATACGGGCATATTATCGTTTAAGCATAACAATGGTGAAGTGGTATGGATGAATGAAACATTGAAAAGAATGTTGCATTTGCCCTATCTAAAAACGATTCATTCTCTTGGAAAAAGAGACGAAGACTTATATAACAAGGTAATCGCTCTAAGACCGGGAGAGAGCAAAATTGGTACAGCCCATACAGAAAATAAGTCTTTTAAAGTACTATTATCTGCCACCGGTTTTCAAACCGACGGTGAAAAATTTACGCTCATTGCTTTTCAAAATGTCGACGAAGCATTGGATGAGACGGAGTCGAAGGCATGGCAAAAATTATTGAGTGTAATGACCCATGAGATAATGAATTCTATAGCCCCGATTTCTTCCCTTGCTGACACGCTTAAAAACAGGCTGCAGGAATCGGTTGATGATTTAAATAACAACCAGGGCAGTGTGGATGATTTGAAACTTGGCATAGATACCATTAAAAGAAGGAGTGAAGGTTTACTAAAGTTTGCTGAGACGTATCGAAACCTTAACAAGATCACGACACTGAACCTGAAGAAAATCTATGTACGTGATTTGTTTGAAAACCTTAATACTTTAATGGAACCTACATTAGATAAAAAGAACATAGAAATGGAAATTGTTCTTAAAGATCCAAGCCTTGTTGTAGAAGTTGATGTTAGTTTGGTGGAACAGGTTTTAATTAATTTGGTTGTCAACAGTATTGATGCGGTAAAAGATCGTGAAGACGCGAGAATCTTTTTAGCAGCCGAGTTAACCAACAACAAAAAGATAATTATTAAGGTTGCTGATAATGGACCCGGAATGAGCGAGGAGGTATTAGATAAGATTTTTATTCCTTTCTTTAGTACCAAGAAAAGTGGCAGTGGAATCGGCTTAAGCCTTTGTAAGCAAATTATGATGCTTCATCACGGAAACATACACGTGCAATCACTCGAAGGGCACGGAACGACATTTTTGTTGCAATTTTAATTATGTGCTAAATTATCCGACTCTCAGCTCTTCGTGGTCAATTCCTGCAGATTCATTTACTTTCATTGTCCTATGTTGTTGAGTTCCCTGGAACCTTAATGTCCTACTTTTTTGTATGAGTGCTTACAAAAGCCTCTTCAGTCATGCCAATCTCAAAAAGCTGATCCGGCAGTTAAATTGTTAATTATTTTTTAATACTGAACTAACGTGTTGATTTTCAGCATGTTATTAATCATTTACAATATTAATGTTTTAACTTCAATGCTGATAAATCTTTTTAGGGTACTAAAAAAGCTTTTAGAGACGTTTATACCTGTAATATTCTAGCTCTCGCCAGATAAATGTCTAATATTCAGGCGGTTATAAGCCGCCTGGTGGATGTAGAGGGAGGAATAGTAATCGAAACAGAAAATACATTTATGAAAACCAAGTTTTTGAAAAACCCTATAGTGTGCCAATCTCATTGCTATTTGTCTCAGAAGGTAAAGCTTCCGTTTGGTTGGCAGACATGTGCTACTAAAACGACCTTCCATAGTTTTGAAAACAATTACTTCCCAACACTTCGGGCGGCAATTGTAATCATTGCTCTTTTTATTCTTCCATCAAGTTTATTTGCTACAAAAAGATATGCTATAGCAACCGGCAACTGGAATGCAACTTCAACATGGGCAGCTACCTCCGGCGGTTCATCTGGTGCTTCGATACCTGCAAGTGCCGATACAGTTTATATTTCAGAAGCTTCTGTCAATTATACTGTAACCATTCCTGCTGCATATGCTGCTGCCTGTTCCAGAATATCCATGGGTAATAGTGCTCAGGCTAATGGTGCTACCTTAACTTTTACATCAGCGACAAGTACATTAACAACTAATAGTGTTACTATTTATTCGCCTAATGCAAATGTTACCAGGACAATTAACGTTAATGCAGGTACCCTGACAGTGAATAATAACCTTACGTTAGGCGAGGGTGTTTCAGGTACTTCGCAAACAAGAATTACGAGAATATATCTTACAACGGGTACTGTAATCGTTGGCGGAGACATAATAATGAATGCAATTGTTGATCACCAGTCAGAAATTGATCTTAGTAATGGAGCTGCCACTCTTAGACTGGGTGGAGATTTGTCATTGGTAAACAATGCGGGCACACTTTCTTCCGGCAGTTCCAGTAAAATAGTTTTTGATGGTTCCGGTACTCAAACGTTACCTATAATAGCAGGTGCTGTTAGCTATTACAATATTGAGGTAAGCAAGCCTTCAGGTACTTTATTTTTATCTGCCGCAACAAGTATTTTAGGAACTGTTACTCTGACAGCAGGTAATTTAAGCACCAATGGAAATAATTTGTATGTGTCAGGCAATTGGGTAAATAACGGCGGATCGTTGCTTTATAACAGTTCCACCGAAGCGGTAGTGTTTTCTGGTGCTGGAAAGACAATTTCAGGAACAGGAAGTACAAGCTTCCCAAGGCTGACACTACTTTTCGGGACTAGTGTAACAATTCAAAATACTAATTCCTGCTCTTCCCTATCTCTTTCCACAGGCTTTTTTTCAACTTCTTTAACCCATAGTACTACTGGCAATCTTACTGTAAATGGTGATGTCACCATCAGTCAGCCTTTTTATTCAGCTACTTTCGCATGGAACATAAATGCCGGTTCTGCAACTGTTACGGGTACTATTAACCTTGGTGGATCAATCAACAACTCAACCTATATATCCAAAATTGCCATTACAACAGGTACCCTTACAGCCAACAACATCATTTTCAACTCATCAACCACCCAACCAGGTACTGCTGCAATAGATATGTCCGGCGGAGCCGGTCAACTAAACCTTGCGGGCGCCTTTACTTTAACCAATAGTTCAGGCACACTTACTCCCGGTACAAGCAGTACAGTAAATTACAACGGTACTTCTGCTCAAACCATCAGTTTTCCAAGTGCTATAAGATTTAATAATATTCACATTAATAATGATGCGGGTGTTACTCCGAACGCAGCCATAACAAGTTCTTTGGTAAGCGGAGATATAAAAGTTCAATCAGGCATATTTAATTACGGTAGTTATAGCATTACAGGCGCTGCTACAAAAACTTTTGAAGTTGCTAATGGAGCAACTTTCAACACGTCCATTTCAATGGTTTCGGGTTTTGGTACAAAAACTTTCTTTCCAAGCAGTACCGTAAATTATAACGGCAGTGCTCAAACCGTAAGTTCTGAAACATATGGTCACCTCATATTAAGCGGCAGCGGAATAAAAACTTTACCCGGAACTGCTTTTACTATTGCTGGCGACTTTACCACCTCGGGGACTATAAGTGCTACGACCGGGAACAACATAACAATTGGTGGTAATGCAACCTTTGGTTTGGGAACATCATTCGACGCCAATTCGAACACCCATTCCGTAGGTGGAAACTGGACCAATGATGGTGCTACTTTTACGCCCGGAACAAGTACCATTATTTTTAATGGCACATCAGGTCAAAACATTACTTCTACAACGCCATTTAATAACGTCACTGTCAATAAGACTTCGGGTGCTATTACATCTACAGGAGATATTACGATAAAAGGGCTCACATTTATAAAAGGTCTTATTGCAACCGGCTCAAATAAAGTCATTATAACGGCTACAGGTAGTGTGTCCGGAGCCGCTCAAACAACTGGTTGGGTTAATGGTAATTTGCAACTCAGTTTTTCCGCTATTTCACTTATAGGAACTTACGCTGTCGGCAGCAGTAATTATTATAGCCCCTTCACATTAACATTTTCAGGAATTACTTCACCAGGCGCAATTACAGGCAGGTTCACCGAAACGTCTCATCCTGATCTGTCTACATCCGACATTCTTGTAAGTAAAAATATTATGGGGTATTGGAATGTAGTAAACTCCGGATCCGTTGTCTTTTCATCCTATACCATTGCCTTAAGCTGGAACTCATTTCAGACCTACTCAGGACTCAAATCGGCATTATTAAAAATCTCTGAATATTCTGCTTCTACCTGGTCTCTACCGGCCGTCACCGGGGTGTTAACTGCTACTAGTGTTCAGGCGCTTGGTATTACTACCTTCGGCGATTTTATTGCAGGGGAGACCTGCGCTATTGGTACCTGGACAGGTGCAACCAGTACTGCGTGGCATGTAGCAACTAACTGGCAATGTGCTACAGTTCCTGACAATACAATCAATGTGATTATTCCATCGTCATTAACCAACTATCCGGTTGTTTCACTTAATTCTTCCATTAATAATCTTACTCTTGATTCAGGATCATCAATAACCATATCATCGGGAAGTTTAAAAATAAACGGAACGATCACAAATAATGGAGGATCACTAGATGCAGCATACGGTACCGTAGAATTAACCGGAACCGCTACTCAAACAATTCCCGCAAATCTGTTTACTTCACATATTGTAAAAGACCTGCTTATCACTAACGCTGCAGGTATAGTGCTTGCAGACTCTCTAAAAGTAACTGGTTCTGTAGGCTTCGGTAATGTGAACAATAGTGTTTTTACCACCGCCGGATTTTTAACCCTCGCTTCTACTGCTTCAACTACTGCAAGCGTGCTTGACATTACAAATAACGGTGTAAATTCGGGAAACAGCATAAGTGGAGTGGTGACAGTAGAAAGGTACATACAAGGCAGAAGGTCTTACCGGTTTTTGTCTTCACCTGTAAATTCCGAAACCAGCATCAAAGCTAACTGGATGGAAAATAGTAATAATGCTAACTTGTATACCAATAGTAATCCTGTTCCCGGCTTCGGAACTCACATTTCCGGCGCCGGTGGCATTATTAACGGTTTTGATGCAACTGCAACTAACAATCCATCTCTTTTTACATTTAATAATGCAACCCAGACCTGGGTTGCTGCACCTAATACCAGCGGTTTACTTACTGCCGGAAGTAGCTACCGTATTATGGTAAGGGGAAGCAGAAGTGTCAATCTAAGTTCAAACGAGGCTACTTCATCTGCTACCACGTTGCGTTCAAGGGGTACACTAGTTACCGGCACTCTAGTATTAGCTAAACCGGGTGGAGGTGGTACGACAGGTATGCCTGCTCTTTCATCTACACTTGGTGGGTACACGCTGCTCGGAAACCCGTATGCAAGTACGATTGACTGGAAAAAAGTTACGGTTTCCGATATCGCCGATATGTTCTACTACTACGATCCCGCTGTTAGTGGAAATAATGGCAGGGGAGCCTATGTTACCTATAATGGTGTACTTGATATCACCAATAATTCATCTTCTAATGTCAATAGATATATACAATCGGGGCAGGCGGTTTTTGTACAGACAACCGGAGCAAATCCTACTATAACTTTTAGCGAAACAAATAAAAAGAACAGGCACAATCTTCTTTTCCGGTCTGTAAACGAACTGCCGCATATAGCTGTTCAACTGATGATACCGAAACAGACAGCAGCAGCAGATGGTGTTAAGGTGTTTTTCTCCGACAACTTTAATAATGCAATCGGCCCTGAAGATTCTTATAAATTTAATAACCTTGATGAGAATATTGGAATTAACAGAAACGCTGCAACGCTAAGTTTAGAAGGAAGGAAATCGGTACATGGTGCAGATTCTATTCCATTAAAGATCTGGCAGCTTTCACTTAAAAACTATTCTCTTAAAGTAGACGTACAAAACTTTGCTGCCAATGTAGAAGTATATCTCGAAGATAAATATCTAAACATTGCTACGCCACTTCCAAATGGTGAAACTATTATACCTCTTAACATTACCTCAGAACCCGCATCTTCTAGTGTCGATCGTTTTAGAGTTGTATTTGAAACTTCGGCGACGTTGCCGGTGAGACTGACAGGGGTAAAAGCGTACGCAAAAAATAACGGAGTACAGGTAGATTGGGTTGCTGAAGCGGAAAGTAATATGGACCTTTACGAAGTTGAAAGATCTACTGACGCTAAAAATTTTCAAATAATTGCTTCTTTAAAAGCGCAAAACAATTCCAATAATGTTACTCCTTATGGTTTCTTTGATGTAAATCCGAATGCCGACAATTACTACCGTATAAAATCTATTGACAAATCAGGCGATGTAAAACTAAGTGAAGTTGTACGGGTTCAAATTGCCAGTGCAAAGAATACTATTACAGTTGTTAATAACCCGGTACGGGGTAAAACGATCAGGTTAATGTTTGATAATGTTGCGATCGGAAATTACTCGGTGAGCTTAACAAGTGCGGCAGGTGAAAAAGTATACGACGGTAAAATCAATAACCCCGGCGGAACTTCCTTCCAGCAGCTTGAACTTAACAACCATCTATCGACAGGTATTTATCAACTGCACATCACTAACGGTGCTACAAATAAAACAATTCAGGTGCTGATGCAATAAGCAGGTAGCTCGTCTGTCAATTGATAGAATGCAAAAGTTAGAAGAATTGATTGGCGGAGTTTTCAATCCATTTTTCTAACTTTTTTTTTGGCTGCCGCCATTTGTCTCTCTGGTTTTACTGGTTGTGGTACTTTGAAAAAAATCCATTCATGATTTTTGACCTTCAATTTAAAACAGTTTCAAAAACTTCATTTCAATACCGTAATGACAAAGTCATTCTTGTCTTGAATACTACTTAACTTCTTTCAAAATTCACTTTGCTACTCCACGGTCAATAACTAAATCAATCTGCGGCCTTTCCGGTAATAATTTTTCTGAACCATGTGCTCCGTGAAACTGCTTTTGGTTGTTGTGAATAGTATAAACGTTGTTTTTATAAACCTTCCCGAAGCAGCTTATACTGCCGATCTCATAAACAATGCCGGTCGAAAAGTACATTCAGAGCTAATGCATGATCGAGGAACAACCCAGCAACCCATAAAAATAAAAGGAGCTTTACAGGCAGGCATATACAAGTTGCAGGTAACGGCAGGAGATAAAGTTGAAAACATAGCGGTGCTGGTTCAGTAGCGCTCCGCAAAAGGGAACATTTTAAACGAATGACGTTAAGTTGGGAGCAATAAAAAACCTTTTCAATTCGTTTATTCGTCTGGGACTCCTTCTTTGGGAAAAAAACTCCCACAGATAGAATGAAAATAACACAAGATCTTATAAGAAAATCTTTTAAGATTGTTTTGCTTTGTATTTTTCTTATTTTGGCTATTGCTGATATTTCGCAAGGCCAAACTACAACCTGGACAGGTGCTGCCAATACAGATTGGAGCACACCCGGTAACTGGAGTCTCGGTGTGCCTGCAGATTCCACCATTACCACTATTCCTTCAGCACTAACCAACTATCCAGTCATTACGACCGGCATTAGTTCGGTTAAAGATTTAACCATTCAAACAGGAGCTTCATTAACCGTAAACCTGGCAACTCTGAAAATAAGCGGAACCATCAGCAACAGCGGTACGCTAAGCGCAGACAGTGGTACCATTGAGATGAATGGAGCTGCAGCTCAAAGTGTTCCCGCGCTGGCCTTCTCCTCAAATACAATAAAGAACCTAATAATTAGCAACCCCACAGGAGTGTCAGTAGCAGGAGTGTTACGGATAACCGGTACCATCAGTTTTGGTAACGTAAACAACAGTGTGTTAACCACTAATGGTTTTATTACGCTTGTTTCTACATCTTCTAATACCGCAAGCCTGGCGGACATTACCAACGGGGGTGTAAATTCAGGTAACCAGATCAGTGGCGATGTGACTGTAGAAAGATTTTTAACAGCAAAAAGAGCGTATAGGTTTATAACCTCCCCTGTAAATTCTTCCACGGACATTAGGGCCAACTGGATGGAAAACACTAATAATCCGGATATGTACACAAACCTTGATCCTGCGCCGGGTTTTGGAACACAGATAACAGGTGCGGGAGGAAACAGCAATAGGTTTGATGCTACCCAAACGAATAATTCATCTCTTTTCACATTCAATAATGCTACACAAACCTGGGCACCTGTAACAGTTACCACCAGACTGTTAACTGCCGGAACCGCTTACAGGCTTTTTGTTAGAGGAAGCAGAAGTACAGATTTAACTAATAATGCGGCTGCCCCATCAGTAACTACTATTCGCGCAACAGGAGCATTGGTTACAGGAACAGTTGTAATGGCTAAATCAGGAGGTGGCGGAACACCGGGTATGCCCGAACTTTCACCTGTCGCAGGTTCATATAATTTTGTAGCCAACCCCTATGCATCAGTAGTAAACTGGATAAATATTGATAGAACTAATATTTCAGAAAGTATTTATGTTTACGACCCCACCATTTCAGGAACTAATGGCAGAGGAGCGTATGTTTCTTACAACAGTATTTTACAGGAAAATAGTAATTCTGCATCCAGCGTCGATAATTATATTCAATCCGGACTCGGTTTTTTCGTGCAGGCTACAGGCACCAATCCTTCCATTACTTTCAAAGAAACTTATAAAGGAAATGCACAAAGGGCTGTCTTTAGAACCGCTAGTAGTCTTCCTAATATACAGTTGCAACTCTTATTGCCCTCTCTGCAGATAGCGGATGGAACCAAAGTTTACTTTTCCGATGCCTTCAATCAGTCTATAGCCAATGAAGACTCTTACAAGTTCACCAACCTTGATGAGAATATAGCTGTTTTGAGAGATGGTCAACTGTTGAGTATGGAAGGCAGAAAATCTATTGTAACGTCTGACTCGGTTCCGATTAAAATATGGCAGCTTTTGCAAAAGAATTATACTCTGAAAATTACCCTCAATAACTTTACAAATGCTGTGCAGGGATACCTGGAAGATAAATACCTTAAAACGTCTACACTGCTAAACTATGGTGAGTCATTGGTTCCATTTAGTATTAATTCCGATACAGCATCTTTCTCTCCTGTACGTTTCAGGGTTATGTTTAAAATCGCAGCCACCCTTTCTGTAAACCTGACTGGCATAAAAGCATATGTAAAAAATAAAGGAATTCAGGTAGAATGGACAGCAGAATCAGAAAGCAATATGGAGCGTTATGAAGTGGAAAGGTGGGTTGATGCACAAAACTTTACAACCCTTGGTTCTGCAAAAGCAAAAAATAATCCGGCTGCGTCAAGTGCTTATGGCTTCTTCGATATAAACCCTAATGCGGGGGATAATTATTATCGTATAAAATCTGTTGAGAAATCAGGCGATGTAAAACTAAGTGAAGTTGTACGGGTTCAAATTGCCAGTGCAAAAAATACTATTACAGTTGTCAATAACCCGGTACAGGGTAAAACGATCAGGTTAATGTTTGATAATGTTGCCAGCGGAAATTACTCGGTGAGCTTAACAAGTGCGGGGGGTGAAAAAGTATACGACGGTAAAATCAATAACCCGGGCGGAACTTCCTTTCAGCAGCTTGAACTTAACAGCCATTTGTCCACAGGTATTTATCAACTGCACATCACTAACGGTGCTACAAATAAAACAATTCCGCTGCATATGCAATAACCAGGTAGCTCGTCTGTTAACAGATGGTTTGCCAGTATATCGTCTTTATAATCTTACTGCAAGCGAAATAGATGTTGTTGAAAACTCAGCAGCGTAAACAAGTTCGAGTTAGGCCGTATCAGTTGCATGCATCGTACTAAAAGTAAGAGGCCCTCTTTTGGAGGGCCTCTTGATGTTCATAGGGATTATACCTTTAATCGCAGATCACTTCTATTACTTTCCTACGACCAATTGTTGATTGTAAATGTGGTAATTGAAATCTAACTGGACAAAGTAGGTGCCTGCGTTTAATCCGCCTAATTTGTCAAATTTTATTAGATTCATTCCATTGTTTATGACAGCAGTTTTTGTTGCCACCAGCTTACCTGAAAGGTCAGTAATTCTTGCCAGTCCCTTTCCTGCTTTGGTTGCCATTACTTTTATTACAATGTAATCGTTAGCAGGGTTAGGAAAAACGGATACTGAAGTATTGGTAAGGTCAGGGGTTATAATTGCAGCAACAACGCTTTGTGCATCCGAATTCGCTGCTCTCGAATTACCGCCGCTTTTTTTGCCGCAGGTTTTGTGACTGCAATCAGTATGCTTGCAATCATTCTTGCAACTGTTGTGTCCGCAGTTTGCATGACTGCAGTCGGTGTGCTTGCAATCATTTTTACAACTGTTGTGTCCGCAACCTGGATGGTTGTCTTTATGGTCGCAATCATTTTTGCAACTGTTATGACCGCAGTTTGAGTGACCGCAACCAGTGTGAGTACAATTGTTTTTGCAACTGTTGTGACCGCAATTTGGATGATTGTCTTTATGGTCGCAATCATTTTTGCAACTGCTATGACCGCAGTTTGAGTGACCGCAACCTGTGTGAGCACAATTGTTTTTGCAACTGTTGTGACCGCAATTTGGATGATTGTCTTTATGGTCGCAATCATTTTTGCAACTGCTATGACCGCAGTTCGAGTGACCGCAACCTGTGTGAGTGCAATCATTTTTGCAACTGTTGTGACCGCAATTTGAGTGGCCGCAACCTGTATGAGTACAGTCATTTTTGCAATCGCAGTGCGTCGTGCAAGGGGGTGTAACAGCTACTATTTTTAAACCAACATCAAGTGTCAGATTGCTATTGTTGTCTGATCCGTCATTAATTGGCTCACTAGCGGCTGAAAGAGTGATAGCATTACTAAGCACTTCACCGTTCACTGTTTTTATTCCGTTGTTGTCGTTATCCTTGTCGTTATCGGGATTTGTATTACCATTTGCAGATTGTGCATAGGTGCTTCCTGTAGTAACGCCCACGATGTATTTGCCGGCAGCAAGGTTACCAAAGTAATAAGTGCCGTCTTCAGCAGTCATCAATGTAGAGATAGCAGCGCCATCAGCAACATTGTCACCGTCGGCATCAGCATATAGTTTTACCGTTAATCCGCCGATACCCGGTTCATACATTTCTTTGGTTCCATTTCCATTTAGATCTATGAACACCATATTGCCAACGCTCAAATTAGGGCAGGTTGCAGGTGGCGGTGGAGGTGTAAAATCGGTAAAACCGGCATCAATAGTAAAGTCACTTTTATCCACTGTAACTGTAACAGTTACCGGTCCCCCATTAACAGGGTCGCTGTCTTTAGCATCGTCTGTGCCTTTATTTGAAGGACTTGCATGTAAACCGGCAGGAGTTTCAAAGGTTACTTTGTACGTGCCTGGTCCCAGGTTAGGAAAATTATAGTAACCGCCGAAAATCGGGTCGTTAGGGTTATTAGATGCAATGTACTCGTGAGTATATGTACTTGCAGTTCTGCCATCAGGGAAGGTGAGAGTGACCTTTACACTGTCTATACCCTGCTCATCAGCTTCCTGGATTCCATTTCCATTTACATCGTTCCAGACAAAATCACCAATGAAAGAATTGCCACATTCAGCAAGGTCAAAGGTATTGTTTCCATCAGCGCCGTCTCCATCATCAACAGGCTCATCACCTGCACTCAATGTGATTGCGTTGGTATAAAGGATACCTTGTCCGGCCTTATTTATTCCAACTAATGTAACAAGGTTGTTGTCATCATCTACATCATTGTCAGGGAAAGGACTTGTTGCTTGTGTAGTCGTATTTGGACTTTGCTGGTAACCGGGCAAAATCGGCATTGAAGCGATATACCTTCCTTCGCCAAGATTAGTAAATTGATAATGCCCTTCGGTATTACTCATCGCAGTTTTGATAGCCGGCCCGTCGGCAATATTATTGCTGTCATTATCAGTGTATAAGCTAATAGTTGCACCAGGGATACCCGGTTCGTTAGGATCTCTTTTTCCGTCGCCATCAAAGTCGTTCCATACCTGGTTGCCTAAAGTTAAATGTGATACAACTACTACCTTAGTATAAAAACCTGCATCAAGGGTAAGGTTGCTTGTACCTGCAGACACAGCTACAGTGACACTGCCACCGATCGGATCACTGTCTTTAGCATCATTGCTTCCCTGGTTAGCCGCAGAAGGGTTGAAACCGGCAGGAGTACTGAACGTTACTTTGTAATTTCCTGTCGCTAAAGCTGTAAACAAATATTTACCACTTGCATTTGTTGTGGTTGTACGGGTAGTGACACCATCAGGGAATGTCAGTTTTACTGTTGCCCCTTGTATGCCGGGCTCATTCAAATCCTGAATGCCGTTTGCGTTTTTATCGTTCCATACAAAATCTCCCAACTGACTGTTACCGCAAAGTGGGATGTCTAGTGTAAGGTTGGAATTTGAATCATCACCATCGGTTGATGGTTCGCCTGAAGCGGACAGCGTAATGGCTTTTGATCTTACTTCGCCTCCTGCCTGGTTTGCACCAATCAGGTTCACCCCGTTATTATCGTTGTTTACATTGTTGTCAGGATCAATTGTTGAGGCTGGACCTTTGGTATAACCTACAGGTATTGTTACACCTACAATGTAGTTTCCTGATTTTAGTTTCGTAAAGCCATATATACCTGACGCATTGGTTGTAGTGGTTGCAATAGCAGCACCATCAGCTACATTGTCATTGTTATTGTCTGCATACAGCTTAATGCCAGCATTAGGTACGCCTGGCTCATCTGAATCTTTTACTCCATTGGCGTTAATGTCATTCCAGATAAGGTCTCCTAATTTCAATGTAGCAGGAGTGCCACCTGAACAATAGGCTGCAATATTTGAACAGTCACTACCCGTTAAAACATGAAGTTTAAGGCTTTTGTCAGTGCCGTACACCGGAAAAGTGGGCCTGTCACCACATGGAGATACGTTTGTTCCGTCAGCCATCACGATCCTTACATCTACATTACTAAGCGCTGTAGTGGCGCCTTTAATGGTTAGTGTAGGTGCAGCACTTAATTGCCCCTTAGCTGTCGCATTAGAAACGGTAAAAACAGCGCCATTTATCGCGTTACTTCCGTTGATAAAACACTTCCAGGTGCCCGAGTTATCACGGAACTGCCAGTTGTAATTGGTGTTACTCGCCGTAAGACTCAAGTGGGCATTTACGGTAACGGTGCTGCCGTCGCAGACATAGCCGCAGGACGAAAAATAATCAACAGTATGCGCACTAAGCGTAACTGCGTTGCTAACTAGCAACAAGAGCAAAATGAATAATTTACCTGACCAGGATGAACCCTTATTCCTGCAGGCATTTTGATGAGTAAATAAGTGGCGCATACGCATGTTAATTTAATAGTTAATGAATAAAAAAATGATAAAAGATTACATATAGTTTTTTCTGACACGGTAAGGCATAAAGTATCCTTTTGCTTATCAGGTTCTTTGTGAAAAGCAGTGTTAGCGTTGAAGCAATTTGCAGACGCTACATTGTTAAAAGAATTAATACGGAATAAAATACCGGGATCGGCAACTGCAAAAAGCAGGTAAATCACTAATACAGGGGGTATCAATCGGACTGGTGATCATAACAACATTGGATTTTTTAAAAGGCAATTATTGCAAATAAGAATACGTTTTAGTGTTATTTGGTTTTGATACAGTATTGATGTAAAATGAAAGAAAAGGGTTGCAGCTATATTCCAGTCACACCTTTTTACCCTCGTAGTGATTTAATGTCTTTTTAAGTGGCAGCACACAATTCGGGGAAATATAATTTGAAGAAAAGGCGTTAGTCAGAAAAGATGCAGTTTTTCTATTCTCTTTATTTTAGCCCACAACAAACACAATGAAAAAAAATTATCTTATTCTGGTAATGGCATTTTCTGCCATTACGCTTTTTACAATCACCGGCTGTAAAAAATCAGCTGCCGAGGAAGCTGATTACACTGCTGACTTTACCGTTCAGTCAGAAGACCAAACTTTTGTTTCTGCTGAAGATGATGCTGTTTCAAATGATGCAAACACGATTATCGAAGCAGATACTGCTTTTGCAGGAGGACGTACAGAAAGTTCGGTTTGTGATGCCTCCATTACCCGTAGTTCTACCTCAGCATCAAAAATTCTTACTATAACTTATAATGGTCAAAATTGCGCTGGAAAGCACACACGTACAGGGGTTGTAATACTTACTTTACCAAAAGAAAAAAGATGGAAAGATGCGGGAGCACAACTGTCAATAACTTATCAAAATCTTAAAATCAGCCGTGTAGGTGATAACAAGAGCATTATATTGAATGGAACAAAAACAATTACGAACGTATCGGGTGGTGAACTTGCCAGCCTCGCCACGCTTCGAACAATCACCCATTCTATTACCAGTAGTGCCTTAAGCATTACTTTTGATGACGGCGCAAAAAGGGATTGGCAAATTGCAAAACAGAGAGTGTTTACCTATAATAACAACGGCATTGTCGTTTCCACGCGCGGCACACATATCGAAGGCACAGCTTCAAATATTTCTGAATGGGGTACAAACCGCTTAGGAAAAGTCTTCAGCACCCGGATAGCAGAACCTTTGGTAATTCGGAAGGATTGTGATTTTAGACTTGTAAGTGGAAAAATCGTTTATTCAAACCTTCAAAGCCCTGTAACCATAACCTTTGGTTTAAATGCTGCAGGCGCTGCAACCACCTGTCCTGGCACTGGTCGCTATTATTATAAAATTGACTGGACCGGCGTTTTAAACGTTGCTCATTCTATTATACTACCTTATTAGAGGCGATCGATAATAATTTATGAAAAGCCTGGATGCGAGCAAGCATCCAGGCTTTTTCATGAATACCATGTGCCGACGCCTGGCCAAATACTTGTAATGGTGAAGCTTCGGTTTTTGTTATTCTTGGAAATTAATTCCTGCTTTTGGAAATATCTCTGATTTTTTCAATTTTAATTTTCCGCTTTTCTAACTGTCATCTTTTTAGTTTGAAATAATAAACCATTGATAACCAATGTTTTTCTTGATTTATTTCTACCTCAAAAGTACAATTTTTGATTTTTTAAAATTTAGGCACTTCAGTTGAGTTATTGGTACCGGCTTTATTAAGAAAACAAAAGGGGGATGGCGAAAACCCTATATAACAGAGTAGCTATAATTCATTATTTTTTAAGTATGATTACTTTAGACAAAATCTTAACAGAATTGAAACCAGGGTCATTGAATGAAATCGTAGCCGGTTGCGGTGGTGGCAGAGGGAAAAGCGGAAAGAGTGGCAACAGGCACAAAAGCGGCCGCAAAGGACGTAGCAGAAACGACAGTGGTAAAAGCGGTAAAGGTGGTTATAGCTGCGGATGCGTTACGACGCCTGTGGTTCCTCCCGCAGTGTAATCTCTATTTTTGGTTTTCGGGTATAAATAATCTTTATACATACTAACGCAAAGGATTGACCGTTTTAACAGTCAATCCTTTTTTAATGAATCCCAAAAATGGTAAAATTTAAACTTTCAGGAAATATCACTGTTGCAGGGATAGATGATAGCGATAGTTATGCAGTTCCCCTTCAATATCAGAAGGACCATTATATATTATACGATCAAAGGCGTGATAAGGAGTTTTTGATTAATGCAACCGTTAAATATTTTATTGATAAATTTTCGTTCCCTAAAAATGAAGCAGAAGTATTGGATGAACTAGCGTCTGATATTAAGGGCGACAGGGCGTTGATAGAAGAAACATGTTCCTCTTTTTTTAAATTTTTATGTAACAAGAGAATATTGCTTCCCGAAAATACGGTTGAACAGGTTTTTGCCCCTATGCCTCTATACAAAGAAGGGGATGAAATTAATAACCTTACTATACTGGAAGTTTTGTCTGACAGGCAATACATCGACATTTATAAAGTTGTTGACAACACAAGCAGTTGCGTACTTGTGATAAAATTCCTTAACGGAAAAAAAATCACAGACACGCAGACGTATGAAAACGAATTATCAGAATTACAGGGGGAATACAGAACCCTTAGAAAATTAGATCACGTCTCGTCGATTTGCAGGGCGTATAGTTTTATTACAAGTGAAGAACATCGGTATGCTTACATTACTCTTGAATATATTCAGGGGGTATCGTTGTCTCATTATCTCGATGAAACCGAAGCTTTAAACCAGGCAGATTGTTTTCAGATAATGGCTTCTATTCTTCAGGCGTTTTCATCGCTACATTCTGCAGGGGTGATACACGGAGATATCCATTCATCAAATGTCATGGTGCTGGAAAATAAAACCATTAAGATTATTGACCTGGGATTATCGAGAAACATAGAAACCGATAAAAACGAAGTGGTGAGTTTTGGAGGTGTAAATTTTTATATGCCTCCTGAAAGGATTAATACTACAAGCATCCAAAAGTATTTAAAGGAGCCCGACCTCTACTCAGATGTTTACCAGATAGGCTTGCTTATGTATCTTGTTTTATACAATACTTTACCTTTTGACGGGTTTATCTGGGAAGAACTTGCAACGAATATTAAAGAAGCAAATGCTGTTTTTGCTGATGTTTCATTTTTAAATGTGCCCGTTCCTGAGAAGCTTATTCTGATTTTACAAAAATGCCTTCAAAAAATTCCATACGAACGATATAAGGATGCCGCAGAGATTTTGGCTGATTTCAAAAAGCTTGTTTTTTAAAAACAAAACAGCAGTAAACAGAAAGGATGGGAACAATAATAGAACAACAGCTAAAACACAACGATTGCGGTATTAGTGCTGTAAAGATCATTTACAATCTGCACAACATCGCCGTCAGCAGAAATTTTATTGAGGAGAATATTTATTTAACTGAAAATGGTTCGGGTATTCATGACCTGAAGGATTTTTTTGATAAGCAGCATTTCGATGCAAAGTTCAACCTGCTCGACCTGAATAGCCTGAGATCCAATCTGGAGAAGTTAGTGAAATATTTGCCGTGCATCCTGCCTATTAAAAGTACACAGGGCCAGCATTATGTAGTCGTACAACAAATTCACAAAAAGAAACTGCTCATACTTGATCCGGCTATAGGTCAGTCCTACTCCTGGAGCTTTTCTGAATTATTAAGTCATGCATACTCGGGAACTGCCAATTATGATTTTATAAGTAACAGTGAATTATTCGAAAATATAATTAATGAAGAATTGGCTGCTTATGGCATTGATCCGCGAAGGGCAGCAGATCATGATAAAGCAGATGTAATAAATAAACTGACTTATTTTTCTTACGTTAAAGAAAACTTCGGATTCGTTGGTAAGGAGGCAGAGAAAAATTTTGTACAGGACCTTTTATTCAACCAGGAGCTTCACACCCTTCCTAAACAATTCAGGACATTAAAATTAAACGGGGCAAAATTACGAATTACTGCTCCTGTCGTTTTAACGGTAAAAAAAGGTGATGAAGTAAAGCTGCCTGTTCCAGCGGATCTTACGGCAGCCAAACCTGTAAATCCATACCGACGGCTGGTAGGTGAAATGAAAGCCTATCATAAGCTGTGGGGTATTTATATTGCTTCAGCTTTGTTTGCTGCTTTTATAGCACAGCTCACCATATTCAGTAACCAGATCCTCATTGACAACGTACTTCCCAACTACAATTTAAACCTGCTGGTTCTGTTCGCAATTGGCTTAGGAGTCTTCAGGGTTTTTGTGTTGATTTTATCTTTATACAAAAGTTTTATTTCAATACACCTTGCGAACATTTTTGACAACTTTTTTCTTTCGTCCTTTACCGAAAAGCTGAACACACTTCCGATACGTTATATCCATACTTTCAGCAGGGGCGATCTCTCTGAACGCATAAAAGACAGTCTCAGGTTAAAAACCTTTTTCATCAGTTTTTTTACCAACATACTGATCGATGGTTTTGTGACCTTATATTCCTTATTGATCTTATTTATTATAAACTGGAAAATTGCACTAATCGTCGTAGCCATTCTCGTTATTTTCACTGTATGGTTTCGAATCGTAACTCCCTATATCCGCGAAAACGAAAAGCGTCGGTTCCTGGAAAAATCAAGTCTTTTTTCTTCCCTTTTTGAAAATATTGACGGCCTGCAGGTAATTAAATCGTTCAGGCTTGAAGGTTTGTTTATGCAAAGGCTGGCGCCAAAAATAAAAAGCATTTTAGCTATTCAGCGTAGAATGAAATACGTAAGCCTGGTTAATTCGGGGGTGATAGAGTTTCTGATTATAATTGCCGGCATACTTATCATCGTCTTTCTTTCTAAAAATGCAATTAGCGACAAAACCATTACCATCGGTCAGATCATAACTTTTATCGCTTTGTCGCGACAGGTGTTTGCGTCTGTCAGCAGTATTCTTGAAGAGAATCTTGACTTGCAGGAAAACAGTATTATACTTGAACGCTACTTTGATTTTGGTAAAGCGGAGAATGAAAATGTAACAGGCGCTATACATAAAAAGATCCGCTCGTTTAACCTGGAAACCGTTGAATTTAAAAATGTAGCCTTCCATTATATTCCGCAACGACCGGTTTTTTCTGATTTAAATCTTGTCATTAATAGAGGCGATAAAATACAGCTTGAAGGCAACAATGGCGCAGGCAAGAGTACCTTCTGCAAAATATTATCACTGTTGTATCTTCCAAATGGCGGCGAAATTTTGATCAATAACGAAAAGCATGTTTTTTTTAATCCGGCCTCTATCCGGAAAAAAATTCTGCTCGTGAGCAATGAAGACATTTTATTTAATGACACGCTGGGTTATAATGTTTCATTCAGCTACAATGCAAATGCTGCAGAGATATTATCCTTAGCGAAGGAGGTTGGTTTATATGAGTTTATTGCCGATAAACCAGAGGGCCTTGATTTCATAATTAATGAGCAGGGTAGAAATCTCAGTACGGGGCAAAGGAAAAAGATACTGATGATGCGGGCTTTTTTATCAGAGGCAGAGATCATTATATTGGATGAGACTTTAAGTGGCATCGATATAGAATCAAAAGAAAAGATTGAAAATTATATAAACACACTAACCGACCGGGCCTTTATAGTGATCTCGCATGAACCGCTATCGCATTTAAAATTCTCTAAAACTTTAATCCTGCAAAATGGAACTATTGAGCAATTACAGCACCAGGGAATATAATTTCACTATCTGGTTTTTCAGGTTGCTGCTTTTGATTGTAACAACGATTATAGTGCTTGTATTTGTTTTAAATATCAATGAAACGGTAACTGTAAACGAGGGAGAGATTGTTGCAGGCAACCCACAGGCAGATTACAAAGCGCCGTTTGAATCGCAGGTGGTAAAAATATACGTGAAGGAAGGCCAGCCGGTAAAAGCGGGAGACACTTTACTGTTGCTTAAAAACACAGATTACATAGCACAAAAGGCAAAAACCAAAACAGAGATAGAATATCTTCAAAAGAAAATCCGATCGTTTGGCGTGTTGGAGAGCGCTGTCCAAAAGAAGAAGTCATCTATTGATGAGACAACTGAAATTACTGCAAAAAAATACCAGCTGGAGATCAACAGGCTGGTCAGCGATATGAAAAGCATGGATGAACAATATAATTTTCAAAAGCAACGATTGTCATCGGCTAATGAAAAATATGCAGGGGACTCGATATTATATCACAAAGACATGCTAAGCAAATACGAGTATAACAACACCCGTGATGCTAATCTGGTTTTGAAAGAAAACATGAACGCTGTGGCGAGCCAGAGAAACCGGCAGTTATCAGAAAAGAATTTGGCGTATAATAATTTTACCAAAGAACAAAATACGCTGCAGCTTACAAAGGTGCAGCTTGATGAAAATGCCCAGTCTTTATTGCAGGCAAAAAATGATTATCAAAGCCAGTTGATACAGGCAAGAGAAGCCCTTGATAAAATTGAATCTGAGTTAAATAAGCAAGGTTTAATCGCGGCAACCGATGGTATTGTTAATTTTCTTTTCAATACACGGCAGGCAAGTAACCTTATTAGCAAAGGTGATCTACTAGTAAGCATTGCTCCTAATGCCATTCTGTATTATGCTAAAGTGATTGTGCCGGAGAAGGATATGCCATATGTAAAATCAGGTCTCGATGTACGTTTAAAACTGGATGCTTACCAGCGTTATCAAAAAGGCCCTATAAATGGAAAGGTGTCTTATGTGGCGGAAAGGAAGGAAAATGATAAGTTTTACGCTTTGGTTGAATTATCGGAAGCAAATGGTTTTCAGTTTAAATCAGGGTATGCTATTCATGGCGATATCGTGGTGCAGCGGCTGCCATTATATAAGTATTTTATAAAAAAGCTGTTTAAGCAATTTGATCAGACGTAGGTTTTGCAGCTATATAAAAAAGCATTTTATATTTTATGCAACAACCGCCAGGCTTTTATAAAAGCAAATCCATTTCAATACTTCGATAAGCAGATACAATAAACATTAGCCACAGCACGTATTATAGCATTGAATATGAAAAGTGCAAAGATTTTAAATACATGTGCTGTTGTTTTATTAATTATTATAAGCAGCCTCACTGCTGTCTCTTCTGCTTCAGCACAGGCCGTACAGACATTTAGACCACACGAGGTTATTGATGCAGGGAACAACCTGAAGATTGAAATTTTGAAATGTAGGGGGGAGGGTAATGATGAAGAGTGGGAGGTTATATACTACCGGGAAAAAAGACAGCAGGGAACAAGGAAATGGGAAAAAACAAGCAGGATAAAAGAACTGCAAAATGCTGCTAATAGAACTGGTATAGCTAGTGTCCAAATAGATGCTGATGTAAAAACAATAAAAGATAATTTAGTTAAAGCTTCGGTAATTACATCTGCAAACAAAGGCAATAAAACAGGGGAGGAGAACAGAATACAAGCCTTAGAACAAATTATTTCAGACTCCTTGGTTACACCTTCAAAAAACGTAATACAGGTTTCTAAACTGGCAGAAGGTACGACAGGCAAGGATACGTTTACCGAAAAGGAATCAGGGGAAAGTAGCTACATAAAAGACTCTATAAATAGTAAGCCATCTGCAAACGCAGTTCCCATTAAAACAGATTCTCATCATACGATCCCTGTATATACGCTCGACAAATGTTTTGCCATTGCACTCGACAGTAACATTGGCCTTCAACAGGCACGCAATAACATCAGCTCAAATATTATAGACCGTACAACTGCACAATATAGTTTGCTGCCTTCTGTCTCTTATAACTTAGGTCATTATTTTTCATTCGGAAAAAACATTGACCCGGTTACCAACACTTTTGTTCACGAAACTTTTAGCGGCGGTTATACTGCAGCGGGCTTGCAACTGCAGCTCTTTTCTGGTTTCAGTCGCCTTAATACAATTAAACAAAGTGCATATCTTATTGAAGCATCAGAGTACGCTAAAAAAAGAACGGAGCTTGAACTGCTGACAAACATATCCCTTACTTATGCGCGGCTTCTTTTGGATAAAGAACAGTTGCACATTCAGCGAAACAGTCTGCAAAACATAGCCGCAGAAATTGAAGTGATTAATGAAAAGATAAGGGTGGGAAGATTAAGTAAGTACGAGTTTTATACCTTCAACGCGCGACTTAATTCTGAGCAGGCAGATCTGGCGGCGATGCAAAATGATTCGCTGGCAGCCTTGCAGGATCTTAGAAAGCTTTTAAATATTTCTTACGATAAAGAGGTAGATATAGCTGCCATAGATACTACTGTTCTTGCCAATATAGCTGCTACCCAAATTTTTATCGCAGATGTAAGCAATACCGTGCTAAAGAATCACCCTGCCATCAAGTTGGCTGAAATGAATGAACAAGCTGCGCGACTCGGAGAAAAAATTGCAAAAAGCAATTTTATGCCCTCGTTATCTGTTGGCGGTAATATTGTTTCAAACTACAACGCAAAGCAGCAGGATATATACGGAGTTAAAATACCGGTAGACAGGCAAGTTAGCAACAACCTCGGTCAGAACATAAACATCAATCTGAGGATACCCATTTTTTCGCAACTGGAAAATATAAACAGGGCGAAAAAAGAAAGGATAAACATTTCCAATGCACAGCTGGCGGTCAGGGATGCTACCAATACCATTACAACCAATATGCTTCAGTTGATAAATGATTTTAACACAGCTAAGGCAAAATATAAAGCGACCTCATCAGCATTCGTACAAAACACATTGTCGTACAACTTGTATTCAGAGAAATACCGGCTTGGTCAAATCAGCTCGGTAGAATTATTGACTGCCCGCGAAATATTGAATATTTCCACCTCAAAGTACCTGCAGGCTAAACTTCAGTTATTTTTTCAGTTCCGCCTTGTCGAGCTTTTAAAAAGATATTAGAATCGCCCCTACAATTGATTCCAACTTTCTAATCCATGCTGTTCTATCAAATTTAGTTTAACTGATAAGCAGTTTCTTCCTGTTCAAATAAAATCCTAATTCCTTATTTTCTTTCCCTTTTCGGTACTTATTGTCTAATAATGGTAAGAAAGGTTCTTCAACGCTTTTTCCGTACCGCTGATATTTTAAGGAAATACTTTTTAAACGAAGTAAAAAAATGGCATATGTATGTCGTTGACTGGTATCAACTCTAAAATGTGTTCTTTCTGAGATACTATTCACGTTATCGCTTTCGTTTATTACAATTGATACAATTTGGCATAAACGTTGAATTTTAAGCGTGACCAAAAGGTTAAGTAATAAGAGGCAGTAAGCTGAAAATATTAACAACCTTACAATCACCAGGAACTGTTTGAGCATTTTAAGAATGCTATCCAATATCTACTATTAAAGAACGAATATGAAAAACCAAAACCCGGCTGCAGGTCTTTTCAAGCCTCTGTTAAACCTCACCCTTATTGCATTCTTTCTGTTTTTTTGTAATAATACTTACGCTGCTGCAAAAACCTGGACCGGTAATACAAGCACGGCATGGGCAACAGCGACCAACTGGAGTGGCAATACGCTTCCCGCAGCCGCCGACGATATTACCATACCGGTAAGAATAAGGATGCCGCTCATAACCACAGGAACTCTGACAGTACGTTCTATAATAATTAATTCAGGGGCTACACTAACCATGTCAGGTGGAACGTTAAGCATTATCGGTGGTTCTTTACAAATTACAGGAACTTTTACCGCGACAGCGGGTACGGTTTACTCAGACAGAGACTTAACGGTTAGAGGCGGTGGAAATTTTAGGCAGTCAGGAACAAGCATGCTGCGCCTTGCAAAGGATGCAACTACTAATCCGGGCGGAAGCCTCGTTATATTGTCAGGGGGAACAGTCACACAATCGGGGGGCACTATGTATGTTAAAGATTATACCGCTTCGCCGGGTATCTTTAACCAGACAGGTGCCACAGCTTTATTTAAACTGTTCCGGGACTGGAAGCCCGGCGCCACAAGTGTCTTTAATTCAACAAACGGTACCGTTGAATTTGCCGGTAACAGCAGATCTCCTGATTTTGTATCAGGTACCAAACGCCAGTTTACAAACATACTTATAGACGCCGGTGTGAGCCCGGGATTTGACAATGTAACAAGAACATGGGGGTGGTGGACCGGCGCAGGCATCTATATTTCCGGAAACTTTACAAATAACAATACAGCGTTAAATGTTAGTTCTGGTGCAACTTTCATTTTTAACGGATCCGGCACGCAAAATATTTATAGCGCGGTCACCTCTACATCAAATTCAACTTTTGGTAACCTTTATATAAACAAGCCTTCCGGCGTGGCGTTGCTTACAACAAATGCCAATGTTTCCGGCCTGATTGACATCCGAAACGGAACCCTTGATTTAAGTACTTACACCTGCAATAATGTTAACAATTTTGGATTTCTGTATATTGAGTCTTCCGGTATCATGCGACTGTCAGGAAATACCGGCGGACAGACCGGCAGCAACTTCCCTAAAGGAATATGGTTCGCCTGGATTGTGTCAAAAAGTATTGTGGAGTACTATGGTACTGCCCAAACCATATATACAACCACTTATGGAAACCTGGTGGTATCGGCAGCAGGCACAAAAACAGCGGTAGGTAATTTGAACATTGTAAACAGCTTTACTTTATCCACTTCAACTTTTATTGCAGGTAGTTATAACCATAACGTGGGTGAAAACTGGACGATGACCAGCGGGGTATTTACAAATACGGGAAATACCTTCACTTTTAATGGCAGAGGCGTTCAAAACATTGCTTCCACACCCACGGGAACGTTTAATAAGATAACTATTAATAAGCCCTCGGGGGCTACGAATATAACTACGGATATAACCGCTAACACGCTGAACTTTGTAAAGGGAATAGTGAAAACGTCTGCAAACAAGATGATTATCCCGCAGGGAGGAACTGTAACCGGGGCGGCTCAAACTACAGGATGGGTTAATGGTAATCTGCAAAAATATCATGGCACCACTGCCGGAGGAAATTATGAAATCGGTACTGCGCTTAACTATTCGCCTCTATCCATAACATTTGCAAGCCTCACCACGCCCGGCAATCTTATAGGCTCTGCCACAGCTACGCCTCACCCAAATGTCAGTACTGCAACTATAAAATCTAGAAATATCTCCAGGTATTGGACTTTAACCAAGCCTGCAACCGGCGCCGTAGCCTATACAACTTCCACAATTACTTTTAACTGGAACACAGTTGATAACTATACCCCGATGAATACTGCAAATTTAGGTGTTGCCAATTATAATGCAGCATTGTGGTCTTACCCGGTTATGACAGGTACACGTACAACTACATCTGTTACATGTACCGGTGTAGCAAAGACCGGAGATTTTGCCGTAGGCGAAATTATTGTGTGTACCGGGGTCAGCAGTTTTAGCTATGGAGGTCAGGAGTTTTGTACCAACGGAGGTAATGCAGATGTTGTTTTAAATGCAGGAGCGTCTGCAGGAACCTTTACAGCAACACCCGCCGGTTTAAGCCTAAAATCAAATAATGGCCAAATAAAACTGAGTGGCAGTACTCCCGGTACTTATACCGTAACCAATACAGTCACCAGCCCGGGGCCGTGCACCTCTACATCAAATACTACTATTGCAATAACCGCTGTTCCGACAGCGACAATTGATTATCCGGCTGCAAGCTACTGCCCAACCGGCAGCAGTACAGCTACTGTAACTTTAACGGGCGCAACCGATGGCGACTTCTCATCTACTGACGGATTAATTATAGATGACGTTACAGGTGATGTAGACGTAGTGAATAGCGATCCAGGGACATATACTGTCACTTACACGTTGCCACCCGCTGCAGGTTGTTCCGCTTTTACAACTTCAACAACTATTACAATCGCCAGTGCAAACAAAGCAACTATTCAATACCCGGAAGATGTTTACTGCGTGAACGCAGGTGTAGCATCTGTAGGTTTTGATGGAACGACGGGTGGTACATTTTCTTCTACTGCCGGTTTGAGCATAAACGACGCAACAGGCGACGTCACTTTGGCAAGTTCTACACCAGGTACTTATATTGTTAAGTATTCAGGTGCGGCCTCTAATGGTTGTGCTGCGTTCTCTGATACTACAATTATTAACATTCTAGCAAGTTCTCCTGCTACTATCAGTTATGCAAAATCAGCCTACTGCACCAGCGACAGTATTGCATCAGCTACTATTACAGGCACTGCCACAGGCACCTTTTCTTCAACTGCCGGATTGCTAATTGATAATGTTAGCGGCGAAATAGATCTTCAATCAAGTACCCCCGGAACTTATACGGTTACATATTCTCTTGGAGGATGCTCAACCAATACAACAGTCACAATTAATGGTGATCCTTCGGGGACAGCTATCGCTTATGGTACAGCGCCTTTTTGTAAATCTGTAAGTTCTGCTCAGCCTGCAACTATAATGGGAACGACTGGCGGTGTGTTTAGCTCTTCAGCTGGCTTATCTCTAAATTCATCCACAGGAGCAATAATTCCTTCGACAAGTACCGCCGGTACATATACTGTGAAATATGATATTGCCGCAACTGCTTGTCCCGCTTATTCTACTACTATACCTGTGACAGTTACTGCTGTACCTTCAGCAACGGTTTCCTATGCAGGAACTCCATATTGTACCTCACTTTCTACAGCGCAAAATATTACCCTTACCGGTACTGCCGGTGGTTCATTTGCTTCTTTTGGCGGATTGGCGGTCAATTCATCCACAGGTGCAATAACCCCTTCTACAAGTACGCCAGGTAATTATACTGTTTTTTATTCAATTCCGGCATCAGGAGGTTGTGCTGCATTTTTTACAAGTACACCGGCAACGATTACTGTGGCACCTTCTGCTGCTATATCTTATTCAGGTACGCCTTTCTGTAAAACCGTTGCAACAGCACAGCCGGTTACTCGTACAGGTACATCTGGTGGTACATATAGTGCACCGGCGGGATTATCACTTAATGCGGCTACAGGAGCAATAACTCCATCAACAAGTACTGCCGGCACATATACGGTTACTTACACCATTGCAGCTTTCGGTGGCTGTGCAGTTTATACTACTACAGCTTCTGTTACTATCACTGCACCCCCTGCTGCGGTTATCTCATATGCGGGCACTCCTTTTTGCACTTCAACCACCACTACTCAACCAGTTACAATAACCGGTTCTCCCGGTGGCACTTTTAGTTCTGCCGCCGGACTGTCTTTAAATGCATCTACAGGTGCAATAACTCCTTCAGCGAGTATCCCTGGATCTGATTCTGTTATCTATTCAATTGCGGCCTCTGGCGGTTGTGCAGCATTTTCAACAACAACATCTGTCATCATTTCACTAGCTCCTTCAGCCACAATCAGTTATGTAGGGGGTCCGTATTGTAATAATGCAGGGATAATAAATGTTATCAGCACGGGTACCGCTGGAGGAACTTATAGTTCTACAGCAGGGTTATCAATTACCCCTTCAACAGGAGCCATTAATGTTTCAGCCAGTGCCCCGGGAACCTATACCATCACTTACACCGTTGCTGGTTGTTCTACTTATACGGCTACTACCTCTATAGTGATTACACCCATACCTTCTGCGACTATTAGTTATACAGGAAGTCCTTATTGTACTACATACAGCAATGCACCTGTTACTTTAACAGGTACTACCGGGGGTACTTTCAGTTCTACCGCAGGGTTATCAATAAATAGTAGCACCGGCGCTATTAGCCCAGTGTCAAGTATAGCAGGAACATATACAGTGACTTATACCGTTGCAGCAGCAGGCGGATGTAGTGTTTATTCCAAAACAACAAAAGTAACTGTAACGCCTCCTCCTCCTGCAAGTATCAGTTATCCGGGAAGTCCATATTGTGGTAATGCGGGTATAGCTACTGTCGTACATACCGGCGCAATTGGTGGTACGTATACTTCTACCCCCGGCTTAACCCTTGATGTTAACACCGGAGATATTGATCTCGATTCAAGTACACCCGGTATTTATACTGTTACTTATTCTATTACACCCACAGGTTGTTCTCTATATACAACTACAACCACTGTCACGGTCAAACCAGGACCAAGTGCGACAATTGTTTATGCTAATAATCCATATTGCCGTGAAGGTGACATAGCTATACTGGTAAGAACCGGAACACCAGGGGGTACGTTTTCTTCTACGGCAGGCTTATATCTTAACTCTTCTACAGGCTCTGTTATTGTTGACAGCAGTGCGGAGGGAAGTTATACCGTTACCTATTCTGTTCCACCTGCTAACGGTTGCCTGGCTTACAGTATCACTACGCCTGTTACCATAAATTTCACATCTGTGTGGAATGGTAACGTCAGTAAGGACTGGTTTGATATGAATAACTGGGATTGTGCAGGCATACCAACCATAACAAAAAATGCTCTTATTCCTGCGGCAAGAAATAATTACCCGGTAATAGGGAAAAGTTTAGGGTTTGGTGCGGTGAAGGGTGTAACAATCGAGACGGGGGCATCCATAACTGTATTAGATCAGTTAAAAATTGCCGGCGAGGTAAATAACAGCGGACTTATATATGCGGATAGCGGGGCAGTTGGATTTTTTGGAAGCACTGCTCAAATAATCCCGAGGGCACTTTTTGCAAATAATTTAATACAGGATTTGATAATAAGCAATCCTGCAGGAGTATTTCTTACAGGTCCTCTTAGAGTTACAAGTTCTGTTGCTTTTGGAAGTGTAAATAACAGTGTTTTCACAACAGGTGATTCTTTAACACTTGCCTCCGTCGCCACTGGCGATGCATCGATAAGAGATATAACCAATGGTGGTATAAATTCTGGCAATGTGGTTAGTGGTGATGTTATTGTTGAAAGGTATATGCCAGCAAAAAGGGCTTACCGGTTTTTAACGGCGCCAGTCAACTCTACCGGAAGCATCAAAGCGAACTGGATGGAAAATGCGGTAAATCCTGATCGCTATACCCGCGTTAATCCTAATCCCGGATTTGGTATTAACATTACCGGCGCCGGAGATGTTGCCAACGGATTTGATGCAACTCAAACCCATAACCCGTCGGTGTTTACATTTAATAATTCCTCTCAAACCTGGGTTCCGCTGCCGAATACCAATGGCTTAATGTCGGTCGGCAATGCTTATAGGGTGATTGTGAGAGGAGACAGAAATATAGACATGAATACTAATACGCCCGTGCCTACAATTACAACATTAAGGGCAAAAGGCACGATAATGACAGGTAGTATAACAATGACAAAACCAGCCGGTGGTGGCACACCCGGTATGACAACGCTTTCATCTACCCCCGGTACTTACAGTTTGATTGCAAACCCTTACCCTGCGGCAGTAAACTGGCTAACAGCTACCAAAACTGATATTGCTGGTACTATTTATATTTTTGACCCAAATGTTGCGGGCTCATATCAAAGAGGCGGATACGTTGTTTATAATTCTGTGATGGGTACAACAAGTGATAATACTTCATTAGTCGATAACTACCTGCAATCTGGCCAGTCCTTTTTTGTTCAGGCGATTGGTCCAAACCCTACGGTTACATTTAAGGAAACGGATAAGGCCACATTTCACCGGTCAGTATTCAGAACAGAAAACACAGATCCAAATATCGCAATACAATTATTATTGCCTTCTCAGCAAGGCTCTCCCGCAGCTGCTGACGGTACGAAGGTTTATTTTTCAGACAATTATGATAACAATATTGGTAACGAAGACTCTTATAAATTTACCAATCAGGATGAAAACCTGGCGATTTTGAGCGGTGCAACTCCATTGTGTATAGAAGGCAGGAAGCCGATTACGGGTACCGATTCAATTCGATTGAAGCTTTGGCAGCTAAGTCAAAAAAGCTACCTCCTAAAAGTCAAGTTTAATAATTTCAATTATAATGTTGAAGCCTACCTGAAGGATAAATATTTAAGCACGCTTACTCAGCTGAATACAAATGGTGAAACAATAGTGCCTGTTTCGATTACTTCAGATGCCGCATCCATTGTGTCCGACCGATATAAAATTGTCTTTGAAAAGGTAGCAACGCTTCCTCTGCACCTGTTAGGAATAAAAGCCGTAGAAAAAAACAATGGGGTAGAGGTTGGTTGGACTGCGGAATCGGAAAGTAATATGGACAGGTACGAAGTGGAAAAGTCCTCCGACGGCCATGAATTTGTATCAACAGGAACTGTAGCAGCAAAAGCCAATCCGGGGCCATCATCGTTCTACACCTGGTTTGATTTGGTGCCTGCCAGGGGCGATAACTATTACAGGATTAAGTCTGTTGATAAAGCCGGAACAATAAAATATAGCAGTGTGGCAAAAGTGAGGCTGATGAAGGGAATGTCCGGTATTACCGTAGTTCCGAATCCCATATCCGGGAAAATAATAAGGCTCCAATTTACTGAAGTCAAAAAGGGAAGCTACACAGTCAGCATTTTCAAAAGCACTGGTGAAAAAGTTTATACCGGCAGTATTTTACATAACACTGGTTCTGCAAATCACACGGTTGAATTGAAAAGCGTTTTGGCATCGGGAATATATCAATTACAGGTTAGTGATGGTGAGGATAAAGAAACGATTTCAGTACTATTTCAATAATTCAAAGAGTCTTAGAAGTATGTTTTGTGCAATATTTAATTCAATTCTTATCATTCGTGATATTTTATCATAGTTAATTCAATGAGTCGAGTTGGTGGCAATAAATATACATTGCTGATGTATTTATTAATAAAGATTATTAAGTTTTAATCATTAATCCATTTTTAAAAACTTTCTGAACTTCTTTATTCATATAAAGCAGAAAATCCAATTTAATCCTAAAAATGAAAAAAGTTTACGTTCGGGTAAATGCAGATTCAACTCCTGTTTTTTATTTCAAATATGGCATTGTTTTCATTTTAACTACCCTGTTCTCGTTATTTTTCTCACAGGCACACGCTCAAAATTTTCGTAGCTCTTCCCAGGCCTCATCAGGAAATGGTGTTAAAACCCTTACAGTTCCTAAACCAGCAGGTACGACGGTAGGGGATGTTATGGTTGCAGGGATTAGTGTAAGACCCTATAACGTAAATATTAACGGTGTGCCGGCAGGGTGGACGCTTATAAGACGTACAAACGTAACAGGGCCTACACCAGGCGACGGCGATAATGCGCAGGCAATATACTATAAGGTCGCAACTGCTACCGACGCGCTAGCCACTACTACAGGTTACACGTGGAAATTCAATCAATCTGAAGGGTCAGTGGGAGGCATTTTAACTTTCTACAACATAGAAACTTCAAATCCTATTGACCAGAATGCAGGACAGGCATCAGGAACAAACCTGACTTTTACCACTCCCAGTATCACCAACACTTACAAGAATGAAATGGTGGTTGCTTTTCACTGTTTTGGTTCATCCGCTACCTGGACCACGCCTGCCGGAATGACTAAGAAAATTGATATAGCTTCAGAACCCGTACCGTACATTTATGGCGAGTCAATGTGTGTCAGTTATGCTGTTCAGGCTGCAGCCGGACCTACAGGAGGTAAAACAGCAACTGCGTCAAATGATGATGAAGTAGGGGTATCACAAATAATTTCCTTGATTCCAAAAACGACAATTTCTTATCCCGCTTCTCCCTATTGTTCAAATGAAGGGACCGCAACAGTGGTGCAAACAGGAATAACAGGCGGCCAATATTCCTCCTCAGGTGGTCTTTCTATTAGTGCAACGACTGGAGCAGTTAATTTAGCCGCCAGCTCACCGGGGATTTATACCGTCACTTATAAATATGGAGTAGGCTTAGCATACCTTACAACTACTACAATTACCATTTATGCCGAGGCAACTCTTTCCGGAACATCTACGCCAACTTGCGTTGGTAGCAGCACAGGAACGATAACAGCTTCTGCAACCGGTGGCAACCCCCCGTACACCTACAGTTTAAACAGTGGCGCTTACCAGGCATCTAATGTTTTTACCGGCCTGGCAGCAGGTACTTACACACTTAATGTACAGACGAGTACAGGCTGTATTTCTTCGACTTCTGTTACCGTTGCCACCAACCCGGCAGTCGGCACTCCGACTGCAATTACTGTTTCAGCCGGCACTGAGCCAAACTGCCAACTAACTAATGCGATTACCACAACCACATACACAACCAGCGCCGCGAACAGCACGGGGTTCAACTGGTCTGTAAGTAATGCTGCAGCAGGTACTATCAATGCGGCTACAGGGGTAATGACATGGGCAAATGGATTTTCAGGTTCAGTGAATATACAGGTGACCGCAAACGGATGCAATGGTCCATCGTCACAGGTGATAAGGGCAGTTACAGTAAAACCAACTGTAGGCACTCCAACTGCTATAACAGTTTCAGCAGGAACAGAACCCGCGTGCGAATTAGCCAATGGTACCACTACAACAACCTATGCCACCACGGCAACGAGTAATACCGGCTTCAACTGGTCTTTAAGTAATGATGCGGCAGGTACTATCAATGCGGCTACAGGGGTAATGACATGGGCAAATGGATTTTCAGGTTCAGTGAATATACAGGTTACAGCAAACGGATGTAATGGTCCATCGGCAGAGGTAATAAGGGTAGTCACTGTAAAACTACCTGTAGGCACACCTGCTTTTTCATCTGGTTCATCTTCTTCCCGTTGCCAGGCGGCCGGCGCGGTAACCTACACCGCCACTGCCACAAACTCAACCGCTATAACTTACAGCCTCGATGCTACAAGTACCTCGGCCGGTAATTCCATAAACACATCAACAGGGCAGGTTACGTATGTGGCCGGCTGGAGCGGGACTTCAGTCATTACCGCAACAGCAGCCGGGTGTTCCGGACCCACTACTTCAACACATACCGTTACTACAACTGTGGCTCCGTCAGTTTCTTTTGTTTACCCTGCAAACCCCTATTGCTCTAATGGCACAGCTGCTACCGTTAATTTTTCAGGTACATCAGGAGGTGCTTTTTCTTCGACAGCCGGGTTGTCTATTGATGCTGTAACCGGTACCGTTACAATTTCCAGCAGCACACCCGGTACATATTCTGTTAATTATTCTATTCCCGCCTCCGGTGGCTGTGGAGTGTATTCCACTTCAACACCATTAACAATTAACAGACATGCTATCTGGAACGGTTCGGTGAGCAGAAATTGGCATGACCCTAACAACTGGTCATGCGGCGGAGTACCAACACTAACATCCAATGCTCTCATTCCCTCCGGCCTCACAAACTATCCCATTATCTATTCAGGTTTAGCAACAACCCACGATTTAGCAATACAAAGCGGTGCTTCCATCATAGACTCTGGTGCATTAACTGTCGCCGGTGTAATAACCAACAGTAATAAGGGCGCAATAAACGCATTAGCCGGAAAAGTTGAGTTTGCCGCCAATTCCTTCCAGGCTATTCTCTCCAGTTTGTTTTATCAAAATACAATAAAAGACATTGTAATAGCTGATGCGGCAGGCCTGTCTCTTACTGGTCCCCTTAGGGTTACAGGTTCTGTTGCGTTTGGTAATGTAAATAACAGTGTGTTTACTACAGGTGACTCTTTAACACTTGCTTCTGTTGCCACCTCTGACGCCCAGGTAAAAGATATAACCAATGGTGGTATAAATTCTGGTAATGTGATCAGCGGTGATGTTATTGTGGAAAGGTATATGCCAGCAAAAAGGGCTTACCGGTTTTTAACGGCACCAGTCAACTCTACCGGAAGCATCAAAGCGAACTGGATGGAAAATTCAATTAATCCCGATCGCTATACCAGAATTAATCCTTACCCCGGATACGGTACCAACATTACCGGTGCCGGGGATGTTGCCAACGGATTTGATCCTACGCAAACACACAATCCGTCTGTCTTTACATTTAATAATTTAACACAAACATGGTTTCCGCTTCCCAATACAAGCGGCCTAATGTCTGTTGGCAACGCTTATCGTGTGATCGTCAGGGGAGACAGAAGTGTAGATATGAATACTAATACGCCGCCTCCCACGCCTACAACGTTAAGGGCTAAAGGCAGGATAATGACAGGTAATATAACATTGACGAAGCCAGACGGTGGTGGCACGCCGGGTATGACAACGCTTTCATCTACCCCCGGTGCTTATAGTTTGATCGCAAACCCTTATCCTTCTGCGGTAGACTGGCTAACAGCTACCAAAACTGATATTGCAGGCACTATTTATATTTTTGACCCAAATGTTGCCGGCTCATACCAAAGAGGTGGATACGTTGTTTATAATTCTGTAATGGGTACAACAAGTGATAATACTTCATTAGTTGATAACTACCTGCAATCTGGCCAGTCCTTTTTTGTTCAGGCTATTGGTCCAAATCCAACGGTTACCTTTAAGGAAACGGATAAGGCAGCATTCCACCGGGCAGTATTCAGATCAGGAAATACTGATGCAAATGTTTCAATACAGTTGTTACTGCCCTCACAGTCAGGTTCGGGGGAAGCAGCAGACGGCAGCAAGGTTTATTTTTCAGACAATTATGATAACGATATTGGTAACGAAGACTCTTATAAATTTACCAACCAGGATGAAAACCTTGCGATTTTGAGCAGAGGAACTGCATTGTGTATAGAAGGCCGAAAGCCGATTACAGGTGAAGATTCAATCCCCTTGAAGCTTTGGCAGCTAAGCCAAAAGAGCTATCTTCTAAAAGTCAATTTTAGTTATTTCAACTATAATGTCGAAGCCTACCTGAAGGATAAATATTTAAGTACGCTTACTCAGCTGAACACAAATGGAGAAACCTTAGTGCCGGTAAATATTACATCAGACCCAGCCTCAATTGCAGAGGACAGGTACAAAGTCGTATTTGAAAAAATTGCCAGGCTTCCTTTACACCTGCTAGGGATCAAAGCAACCGAAAAGAGTAATGGGGTGGAAGTTGGATGGACAGCAGAGTCGGAAAGTAATATGGACACGTACGAAGTGGAAAGATCGTCGGATGGACTGACGTTCGTAAGTGCAGGAAGTGTAAAAGCTAAGGCTAATCCAGGACTATCTTCATTTTACACCTGGTTTGACTTAGTTCCTAATAACGGTGATAACTTCTACCGTATTAAGTCTTTTGACCTTACCGGAACGACGAAGTATAGTAGCGTGGTAAAGGTTCGCCTTGAGAAAGGCGCATCCGGTATCAGTATTTTTCCAAACCCTGTTCGTGGAAAAAGTATGACGCTTCGATTTACAAATATTGAGAAAGGCAAGTATTCTATTGGCCTGTTCAATAATCTGGGAGAAACTATTTATAGTGCGTCCATTTTTCATAGCAGAGGTTCATCTAATCATCGGCTCGAGTTGAATAAAGCGTTAGGACCAGGTGTTTATCAATTAAGAGTTTCTAATGGCGAACAAAAAGAAATTATATCGATACTGGTTCAATAATTCTTTCAGGGTTTAAATAGTAACGTTTATGGTAGATGCACTTTTTTATACTGTTTATACTATTATGATAAAATTGAAAATATAGGGTAAAAAATAAGTTCGGGTTTAAATAAAGACAGGCTGTTTCTTACAAATGAAACAGCCTCTTTAGTTAAAAAAGATAGGCTTTTAAATGATTGTATTTGGACGATATAAAAGTGGCGATTGATTTGAATGATCCTTTTTTGTTTGAATATCACATTTCCACATAAGCTGCTTTATCGAATTTGTGGCTGGTTATTGATAGATGAAAAATGAGCTCACGGTACAAGTGAGTGACACAACAATGCTGACTTGTTGTCTGAAGTTTGCTACCACATTCCTCTAACATAAAGGTTTAATACTACCCTTATGATCCCATTCCAACCCTTCTTATAAGCTTTCTTATTAACGATTATATTTGCGTCCTTAATTAAGAAAAACATGCTATCTCTTATAGAACAATTACAGCAAACGACTGCTTTTATTCGTCAACAATGTGGTACAACCCCAACAATAGGAATTGTTCTTGGTAGCGGATTAGGAAATTTTATAGGAGAAATGAAAGTTGAAAAGGAAATCTCTTACAGTGATATTCCGCATTTTCCTGTCAGCACTGTCGAAGGACATTCGGGTAAATTAATCTTTGGACAAATTGGTAATAAAAATGTCGTTGCGATGGCTGGTCGTTTTCACTTTTATGAAGGGTATACTCCACAGCAGGTTATATATCCGGTAAGAGTTATGAAAATGCTGGGTGTAGAAACGGTTCTTATTTCGAATGCGGCAGGCGGGGTAAATAAAAATTTTGCTGTAGGCGATTTAATGATCATTAGAGATCACATTAGCTTTTTTGCCATCAATCCTCTGTTAGGCAAGAATGAGGACGATATGGGACCTCGGTTTCCCGATATGAGTGAACCGTACTCCCACGCTTTAATAGCCAAAGCAAAGACCATAGCGCAAAGACTTCAAATTCCTGTGCAAACAGGAGTTTATACAGGGGTAACAGGACCAACTTTCGAGACAAGAGCTGAATACCAGCTAATACAGATTTTAGGCGGTGATGCTGTTGGTATGAGCACTGTACAGGAAGTGATAGCTGCTGTGCATGCTGGTATGCAGGTTTTTGCAATGAGTGTGATAACCGACATAGGGATTAGAGAAGAAGAGAATACCATAACACATGAAGAAGTATTGCAGGCAGCCCGTGATGCAGAACCGAAGTTGACAGCAATATTTACTGAACTTATTGCCGAGCTGTGAGGTGTCATTGGGCCTCTTCCCGGTTGTTGCGACCGTTAAAGCGTGCGTGTTTAAGGCTAGTAGCTTGAAGCTGGCAGCTCATAGCTTGCTTTTCCGATTTATCGTTTTGTTGACATCATTGCCTTACTTTGCGTGCTATTTTTAGCGGTATTAAATGAGTAAATATTTTCTTTACAGGTTTTACCTAAT
>JAOQAJ010000220.1 GCA_025963675.1 Segetibacter sp. | reverse complement strand
TGAACGCCGAAAGCTACTGTTGAATGTAAATATTGAGTACAAGAGTGCGACGCAAGAGAAGTCGATTAGTGAAAATAATGCTGACGCCACAATTATTACCAACCCAAAAACGATAATAAAAAGAGCCGTTCATCAAAAGGTAAACAGCGCTTTCTATTATCCTATGCTTGGTAAAAACTTGGGGGATTGTCTTGCCTTTGTAGCTTGCTCATAAGCATAGGCAATACCTAGAATTTTATCTTCTGAGTACGCAGTTCCGAAAATGGAAATACCAACCGGCAACTCATGAACATACCCCATAGGAACCGTAATATGCGGATAACCAGCCATGGCGGCAGGTGATGAAAAGGAAAAACCGGTTCCGTAATCCCCGTTGATAATATCAATGCAACCGGCAGGGCCACTGGTAATACCACATACTGCATCCAACTTATATTGCTGAAAGAGGTCATCAATAATCTTTCTCGATGAAGTGGATTTTGCCAGCGCATCGGTATATTCCTTGCTGTCTAATCCGGCTTTTGCTTCCGAGCTTATTAGCGTTTCCTGCTTGAAAAAAGGCATCGCTACCGGCTCGTTTTTGTCATTATACTCAATGATTTGTTTCAATGATTTTACCCGAGCATTTGCTGTAGCAAGATATTTATTTAAGCCGTCTTTAAACTCGAATTGAAGCACCTCGTAGCTTGCCTCTCCTAACGGTCGGGTTAATTTCAGCAATTCAACTTCAACAATCGTAGCGCCTTTTTCTTTAAGTACACTTATTGCCTTGTTAAACAACGCAACCGGTTTGGCTGTTCCTTTTAATAAAGAAGATTCTACTCCAATTCTTTTTCCCTTCAAAGCATCGGAGTCTAAGAATTTGGTATAGTCTTTTTGAACTTTTCCAACGCTTTGTCTCGTTACATTATCAGCCTCATCTACCCCGGCAAGTGCAGATAATAAAATTGCCGCATCTTTCACAGTTCTTGTCATCGGTCCTGCCGTATCCTGGGTCGCTGAGATGGGGATGATACCTGAACGGCTCCACAAACCAACTGTCGGTTTAAAACCTACAACCCCGTTACTGGACGCTGGGCTAACAATAGATCCGTTTGTCTCGGTACCAATAGCCACAGCACAAAGGCTCGCTGCAGGAGCAACACCAGACCCTGCGCTCGATCCCGAAGGATTTCGATTTAATATATAAGGATTCTTTGTTTGCCCTCCCCTGCTGCTCCAGGCGCTTGTTGATCGTGAAGAACGGAAGTTCGCAAACTCGCTCAAGTTGGTCTTTCCTAAGATTACGGCGCCAGCCTCACGCAACTGTTTCACTATAAATGCATCTTTTGTCGCCCTGTTTCCCACCAACGCCAACGATCCGGCAGTCGTCATCATCTTGTCGCCGGTATCAATATTGTCTTTAATTAAAACCGGTATTCCATGCATTGGCCCTCTCACTTTACCTGATTTCCTTTCCGCATCCATTGTTTCGGCTATTGTAACCGCATCCGGATTTACTTCTATGACGCTGTTAAGACGCGGTCCTTTTTTATCTACTTGTTCAATCCTTTTCAAATACCATTTTGTTATTGCCTTAGATGATAAAACGCCGCTTTGCATTTTCGCCTGCAGTTCGTCTATTGTTGCCTCTGTAAGATCATTATCTTTTGCTGCCAGGTTCGATGGCAACCAGGCGCTCTCACCGGCTTTTGCTGTCAATAACGCCGGTACGGTAAAACCAGCAAGAGATCCGCTTCTTAAGAATTTTCTTCTGTCCATTGGTTCCTGGAAAAATTAGAGGATAATATTAAAACATTAAAAAAATTGAAGATAATAACAAAATACGCGATAAATGTTGCAAGAAGGTAATGCTTAAAAAAATCAGAAACCGGCAATTGGAACACAAGGAGGAGAAATTAAATAAATATTATTTACCATGCTTCACTTCTTCGATCAGGCATTGTTGCGACGCATTTCGTTCATCTGGTGTTTTTTCAATTGAGCTTTTTGCTTCAATCTTTAGAGTGTCCGATAAAATCAGAGGGAAAAACTTTGAGTGCTAATGGGTTATAAATTTTTTATTTGATCGGTTCAGAAAAACAGAGTACCTTAATAGTATTAAAACCGGCCATATGACACAGCACTCCATCTCACGCATTGCGGTCATTATTTTAGGCATTATAATGATCCTCTTCGGAATTTATCATTTTATGAAGCCAGATAACCTGGTCGTCTTTGTACCGAACTTTTTGCCAGGAAAAAAACTGTTAGTTTATTTAGTGGGATTGGCTTTTGTAGGCGCGGGCCTGGCATTCATTGCTCATAAGTACGTAAAGATTGCGGGTTACATGCTCGCTGTACTGCTCATTACGTTTGTTTTATTAATACATCTGCCGAACTACCTGGATGCAGGAGATGCGGACATGAAATCTGTCGCTTTTGTAAATATTCTAAAAGATACTGCATTGGCTGCCTTCGCCATGTACATAGGTAGCGAGGCGAGAAACCTCGATTAACTTCAGCCACTTCATTCTACTAACTGTCAAACGGAGCGTCGCAACCACTGTTCAGGCGTTGCTGTGGCTGGAAAACAAAAAACTTTCTGATACATCTAGGCCTTCCTCTTAACAATCGTAATCTTCATAAATCCGTTGGACCTTTTCGAGGTAGCTGTAAGATTTCTGCTAAGCAATTTGAGATTTGAATAAGAAGTTAAAGTAATTAAAACTTTTGTCCGTACCAGAAGTTTTATTAACTTTGCTAACGCTGTTAGGAAATATAGCATTAAAAAAATGGGGATTGTAGAACGAAAAATAAGACAGAAAGAAGAGGTGCGTTCTTCTATTCTAAAAGCTGCATGGCAGCTTGTAGAAAAAGAGGGATGGCAAGCGCTTTCTATGCGAAAGATCGCAGAAGCAATTGAATACAGTGCCCCGGTTATTTATGACCACTTCCAAAACAAGGAAGCAATTCTTTTAGAATTTACTAAAGAAGGTTTTAGAATACTAAATGACCGACTCGACAAAGCAAAGTCGCAGTTTACAGACCCACCGAGACAAATGGAAGCAATGGCTTACGCTTACTGGCACTTTGCTTTCGAAAACCAGGAATATTATCAGTTGATGTATGGCTTGGGAATGCCGAGTTGTGAAATGGTCCAGGAGATTAGTGAATTAACCACATTTACCGAGTTGATCATGTCTTGTTTGAAAGATATGATCAAAATAAGCAATAATCAACAGGCAGATCCTTATTTGAAGTTCAGAACTTTTTGGTCAATGATTCACGGACTAATTTCGATTAACATGATGGGCAAGGGTAACTCAATAAATGAGCTAAATACAATGGTTTTGAATGATTTTCTAAAAGGATTTATAGCAGGAATAAAAGCGTAACCTTTTTTTGGACTACTACCTAACAGTGTTAGTATTAATAATAGCGATAAAAATAAAAACATGGAACTAATAAACGCACTTAACTGGAGATATGCAGTTAAAAGAATGAATGGGCAAAAAGTGCCCGCTGAAAAGATAAATAACATTTTAGAAGCGACGAGGCTATCTGCTTCATCGATGGGATTACAACCTTACAAAATTTTCGTAATTGAAAATGAAGAAGTACGAAGAAAGCTGCAAAAGGCGGCTTTTAATCAACCTCAAATATTGGAAGGGTCGCACGTATTAGTGTTTGCGGCTTATACTGACATCAATGAAAAAGATGTACAAGAGTACATTGATCACATTGCTGAGGTAAGAGCTGTTACAGCCGAAAGTTTAGACGGTTTTAAAAACTCATTAATGGGAATAGTATACGACAGAAACCAGGAGCAGAAATACCAATGGGCCGCGCGGCAAGCTTACATAGCCTTTGGAACAGCAATAGCTGCTGCAGCGACTGAAGAAGTAGATGCTACACCAATGGAGGGATTTATACCTGCTGAGGTCGATGAAATACTTCATTTGAAAGAACAGGGACTTACCAGTGTAACCTTGTTGACTTTAGGTTATCGCGACATCAAAAACGATCACTTAGCTAACCTTAAAAAGGTAAGAAAAGAAAAAAGGGAACTTTTTGAAGAGCTCGCATAAACCAATCAATACAATTTCAAAAAAATAATAAAAACCAAATAATATGTCGAGTACAAAATGGGCATTAGACCCAACACACAGTGAGTTAGGATTTAAAATTAAGCATTTAATGATCTCCAATGTTTCAGGTGCATTTACAAAGTTTGATGTGCAAACAGAAACAGCATCTGATGACTTTAGCGAGGCGAAGGTGGTAGCAACTGTAGATGTTGAATCTATCAATACAAGTAACAGCCAAAGAGACGATCATTTGCGCAATGCAGACTTTTTTGAAGTCACTACTCATCCAAACATCAAATTTGAATCAACTAAAGTTGAAAAACTGGATGATGAAAATTTCAGCCTTTATGGAAATCTTACTATAAAGGATACAACCAGGCCAGTGAAGCTTGCAGTAGAATTTAACGGCATTGCAAAAGACCCGTGGGGAAATATAAAGGCAGGATTTACTCTAAACGGTAAAATAAATCGTAAAGATTTTGGAATTACTTATAATGCAGTAATGGAAACCGGCGGTGTTATGCTAGGCGAAGAAGTTAAGGTAACTGGTGACATACAGTTAGTGAAACAAGCGTAATCGCATCCTTTTTATGATAATGAAAGTGCCGGAATTGTTCCGGCATTTTCATTATTATCTATCTCCTGAAATAAAAAACCCGGTCTTTTAATAACCGGGTAATATGATAATTGATTAAGCTTTTAGAAAGGTTGCATATGACACGGCTTACCTTTTTGAGGACCACCACCCTCTTCATTTCTTTTACAAGCAGGAGGTAACTTCTTATAACTATCAGGCTCTGCCTTAATATCATCAGCATCGAAACCGGCATTTGCAAATGCAGTCTGAATATAGTTTACATTAACCCTGTCAGGCCAATATTGAATGCGGGTAGTGCCACTCAGCAAATTGATTTGCATTTTCATGATACCACTTTCAGTCTGACCGATTTCTCTTGCCATATAATCCTCTAATCTCTTCTTGCACTCCCAACATCTTACATTCGGAGTTTTAATAGTCACCCATTCCGGCTTTCTGTTTTGAGCAAAACTGGCAGCGCACAATCCAACAAGGACAATGAGCAACAAAAGGAATTTTTTCATGTTATGATCGTTTGTTATTTAAAAATGTCAATCAGCCATATCTCATCTCAACGCGACAGGTTATAGCTAAAAAAAGAAGTAGGTGACAGCTACGCTCAACTCAAAACACAAAACTCGCTACTCACTCATTGTTCATACCCCTGTCCAGTTTGCCGGATCTTTTCTCCATTGCAATAATAAAGTTTCTGCCCCGGATTCTATTTTACCCTTCTCTAAACCAATGTTAATTAACGTGGCATAATCGGTCAATGATTGATATTCTACACCCGCATCCGCAAAGTTTTTATCGGCCGCATCAAAACCATATGAGAATATTGATACCATTCCTACTATCTCCAACCCGGCTTTTCTTAAAACATCTACAACCTGCAGGCTGCTTTTTCCTGTTGAAATCAAATCTTCAACTACAACCGTTTTCTGACCTTGCTCAAAAGCCCCTTCAATTTGGTTTCCTAGTCCGTGTTCTTTGGGTTTTGGTCTCACATATATAAAAGGCAATTTCAATTGGTCTGCAGCCATTGCCCCCCACGCAATTCCAGCGGTTGCCACGCCGGCAATTAAATCGGCGTCGGGATATTTCTCAAATATAACGTTGCACATCTCACTTTTAATATACTCCCTGATGTATGGGAACGACAATATTTTTCGGTTGTCACAATAGATCGGACTTTTCCAACCACTGGCCCACGTGTACGGTTCGTGAGGCCTCAATTGGACCGCGCCTGTTTGCAATAGTTTTTCCGCCACTCCATTTTGATTAGTCATGCTACGAAGTTAATGCTAAAGCTAATTATGACCCGTCGCTTATGGTATACCCGATTTTTGTTTCTTTGCTGAAAATATATCTATGCCATCTAAAATAGTAGCAGCCGGCGGAATTGTAAGTAATGAAGAAAATAAAATCTTATTTCAATTTCGCAGGGGAAAGTGGGACCTTCCAAAAGGCAAGTTGGAGGAAGGTGAAACTATTGAAGATTGTGCCGTAAGAGAAGTTGAAGAAGAAACCGGGTTACAAAATATTCAATTAGGCGAACTATTAGGCGTAACCAACCATTTTTATAAAGAAAACGGAAAAGACTTAGAAAAAGAAACACATTGGTTCACAATGTCAGTTTCAGGAGACCAGGCACTGGTGCCACAATTGGAAGAAGACATTACCGAATTAAAATGGGTTTCTAAAGATGAAATAAAAGATTATTTAAAAAACAGCTTTAAAAACATCGAAGAGATCGTAGAGAAATATTACACTTACAAAAGCGGCCGTTCTTAGTGTAGATGGTAATTATTGCACTATGCGCCGGTGTTGTAATGATCTTTTGAAAAGAGAATTTTGTTGTCATTATAAGTTCTTTACTCAACATCGTTGTGTCACTCACTTGTACAAAGTTTCCTTTATTTGGCTTTTATCACAATCGGTATATCGTGCAAACCCTCTTTATAACAAAAGTTGACTGCGAACTGATACCAATGCTTCATAGAAGCAATTCAGATGAACGAAATGCGACGCAACGATGATTAACCGGAGTAATGAAGCCTGTACCAAAAAATGGATGACTTTTGATTACAGCAAAATGATGAAGACAAAAGGCATTTGAATTACGAAACACAAAACCGGTAACAGGTATCAGGAAACAAGACTCAGAACCCAAAACTCATAACTTACTACTCGAACTTCAAACTCAAACACTTCCTCACGCCTCCTGCCCTATCCATACGGCTCCGCCAATGCTGCTTCTCCGCGCTCCGGTAACTGTATCTAATACATTGTATTCTTCTCTCCACCTAAGTACACCTATTAAAGCCATAATCAACGCTTCTTTGTAATTGATTACTTGTGCATCAGGTACTACAACTTCTATATTAAATGGATCAACGGTTTGTTTTAAACGCTGAATTAAAAAGGTATTGAAAGCACCACCACCAGTCACAAGAAGTTTATCATCAACGCCTGGTTTTGCAGATGTTATTTTTTGAATTGCATATCCAATTTGCATAACAATATGTTCTGCGTATGTTCTTAACTTGTCGGCATTTGAAATATCAAAACCGTTAACCAACGGAAAAACTTCATTTGTACCGAAACTATTGGCAAGAGACTTGGGGTATGGAAGCGTATAATAATTTAATGCATTGAGGCGGGTTAACAAAGGAGTAAAGATTTTTCCGGAAGCAGCTATAGAACCGGCATCATCATAATCCTTGCCTTCAGCCTGGGCAAGCATATTTAAAACACGATTAGCAGCGCAAACGTCAAAAGCTATGTGGCTATCTACTGTTTTATGCGAGAGATTTGCAATGCCGCCAAGATTAAGAAAATAGGAATAATCATTAAATAAAAGCTTTTCGCCAATCGGAACAATAGGTGCACCCTGTCCACCAAAAGCAACATCCATAGCGCGAAGATCACTTACTACGTTAACTTCTGTAGCTGCTGCTATTGCAGCACCATCACCCAACTGCGCGGTCATTCCTTTTGCAGGATCATGAAATGTTGTATGACCATGAGAAGAAATTATCTGAACCTTGTGATGCAAGTCAAACTCTTCAATAAAAGCATTTACCTGTTGCCCGATATACTTGCCGTAAGACGAGTGCAGTAAAAGATATTCGTGGGCTGAAAGGTTAGTTGCCTGTTGAAGTTTGCTAAACCATTCACTTGAATAAGGCTTGCATGTTGCAGCCTTAATCTCATAACTCCATTTTCTTGCATTTTCTTCAAATTCAACAAATGCAATATCCAATCCATCCAATGATGAACCACTCATGATACCGATAGCTCTGTATAACATTTATTAAGAAGTTTTAGAAGCGGAATGACAGATTTGCTGTAATTTTCACGCCGCAATCTACAATCGAAATCTGCAATTTTATTATGGTAATTAATTTAAGTGAACAACACAGTTTGGTAAGTAACTGGGTAGGTGAACTACGAAGTACTGAAATACAAACTGATCGAATGCGTTTCAGAAGAAATCTTGAAAGAATAGCAGAAGTTGCCGCTTACGAAATCAGCCAGGAATTAGAATGGGAAGAAGTAGAGATACCAACACCCTTAGGAATTGCAACCTGTAAAAAATTGAAAGCACAGCCTGTACTTGCTACAATCCTTCGTGCCGGTCTGCCAATGCACCAGGGTATGCTTAACTACTTTGATCATGCTGACAATGCCTTTATATCTGCGTACAGAAAACACAGGCATGACGGAACTTATGACATCAATTTGGAATACATGAGTTGCCCGCCATTGGACGGTAGAGTGATTATCATTTCAGATCCAATGCTTGCCACAGGTGCATCTCTTGTTAAGACGATCCAGTACATGAAAAACGACCAGACGCCTGCACAAATACATGTAGTTGTAGCCATTGCCTGTACTGTTGGAATTGAGTATGTGCAAATGGAGCAACCCGGGGTAAAGATCTGGTGTGGTGAAATAGATGATGAACTGACAGCAAAAGGTTATGTCGTTCCCGGCATGGGCGATGCAGGCGACCTGGCATTTGGCAGCAAAATTCAGATGTAATCGTATAAATCTATTTTTTAAAAGCAACAAGTTGTATATTAGATATGTCTAACACAACAGACAACCTCAATTAATGCCAAAAGCTTTTTTTCTACTTATTTTTCTTTGTTCCTTATTCAAAGTAGAGGCACAAGACCCTCACTTTTCCCAATTTTTCGCTTCACCACTAACGCTAAATCCTGCACTTACCGGTAAGTTCGATGGTGACCTGCGTATTACAGGCAATTATCGCAATCAGTGGCCCACTATAAACCGCGCATTTACTACTACGACCGTTTCTGCTGATATGCCTATTTTAAGAAAGTCAATTTCGCCAACTGATACATGGGGAGTGGGTGTAATGGGATTCTCGGATCAGAGCGCGAACAGTGCTTTGAAATTTAATTATCTCTCAATTTCCACAGCATTTCACAAGGGATTAGATGAAGATGGATTTTCCCAAATTGGCGCAGGTTTCCAGGCTACTTACAGCAATATGTTGTTGAATGTAACGGATTTGAAATTTGAAGATCAACTTACCCCGTTTGGTTTTACAGGAACGACATCAGAGGTTTTCAATAACTCAAATCTTAAAAATAATTATTTCGACCTGAACGCCGGTGTTTTATACACGGGTAGCACAAGTGATAAAAACAACTTTTATGCAGGTGTGTCTATGTACCATATCACCCGGCCCAAGCAGCAGTTTACCGGTACATTTTTCCTTCTTAATCCAAGAACAACATTTCATGGTGGGGGATATTTTCCGGTAGGAAATACAGGAACCATCCATCTAAGTGCTTTGTACAGCATGCAAGCTGGCGCATCTGAAACTGTATTTGGAGGAGCTTACGAAGTTCCATTTGCGCAAGGCGAAAAACCTAGCAGCATCTACTTTGGCGGCTGGATGCGCTTTAATGATGCACTCATTCCTTATATAGGTCTTGAATTTAGTGACTTCCGTTTGGGGGCTTCTTACGATGTAAATACTTCATCTTTAAAAGCCGCTTCACAATCAAGAGGTGGAATAGAAATTTCGCTCATTTATATTAAAAAGACTCCTGGCACTCGTGGGCTACCTTGTCCTAAATTTTAGAAAGTACTTTTAGCAACAAAAATCGGTAATTGCTGAAATAATAATTTTCGGCTAAGAAGTCCTGTTCGCCTCCATTAAAGTTGTCGATAAACTTAACAGAAGGGACTGCGGTATTAGGCTAATTCTACAATTGCTTAATAAAAGATGATAGTAGCACAAATGTCAAAACGGAGCGTCGCAACAATGATGATCATAGAACGTTAGCTGGTTACAAAAGAAATTCAAGCAGAAGAAATCGCTAGTTTCCAAGAAGGTCGAACTTAGATTTAGGCCTTTTGTTTTCAAGCCAGTTAAAACCGCGAACTTTCATTTCCGCATTGTTAACTTGCCTTATTGGAGAAAGGGTGCCCTGAAGATTGCGTAAGAAAAATACTTTGTAAGGTTTCCTATTTTGAAAAGTAACATCCATAACATCAGAAGTCGACCTGTTTACACCGATAAATGCACCTTGTTCATCAGCAGTATAATAAATGTTTTCTGCATTGCCTTTTGCCCTAAAAAAATCAATATCCCCATTCTTGAAGATGCCATTAATTGTGTTACCTTTTATTTGGTTATATAAGTTCGACTCGACCTTGTTAATTGCTAAAGCATTCTCAAAAGCGTAAAATCTTTTAGGCTTTTTATTCTCGGTAAAAAGATAAATAGTATCACCTATGATCTGATTTTCCTGCGCCCAAACTACCGGGTTTTTGAAGAAACGAAAAGTTGAATCGCGGAAGCTATAAAACAAACTATCACCAATTGCCTGCAGGCTATCTGTAAAAACTTTTACGTTGAAATACGCTTCAAAAAAACGATTGCTGTTGCTATCGCTTACATTTTTACTTATAGTAATGTTTGCTGTATCGGTAACGACCGGCACAGGTCGAAACTTTTCAAGCTCGGTAAGCTTGCCGGAATACAAAGTATCAGCAGTAACGTATACAGTATCTTTGCCTTGCTTAATGATCATCAAAGGCTTTTGCGTCGCGAGAATACTTCCTGTATTATTATTCGACTTCATGTTGTTTGCAAGAATGGCGAAATTATTTACTGTATCCTTGCTTTTGTAAACAACACTGCCCTGGGCTTCACCAAAATGGGTAGCTTCATCAAATGCCAAATCGTCTGCAGTTAAAGTATATTCCTTGTCATCAACAACTGGTCTTCTACCGAATACTGCCTTTTTATTTTTCATATCGTAATACCCTTCTGAAGTATTGACGGTACGCGAGCCCGTTACGATTTTTGTAGGTACGGTAAACCTGGCGAGTTGAGTGAAAGTATTGTATAAGAGAGTGTCAGTATAGACTTTGTATTGTGGATCGTTGAGAAATACTTTCTTTTTGAAATGCATATCTCTTGTATCTCCGAAGTAATAACCTTCTCTACTTGTAAGAACAGTGGTGCCGTCTACAACCTTTCCGCCTTTGAGATATGTGCCGACATGAGTGAAGGTGTTATATTCAAGTTCATCAGTAGTTAACACCGCTCTTCCATCTGTAAGTTTGACCTTCCTTTTAAGATAAGCAACCTTGTCTTTGCCGAGGTATTTTAAGTATTGGGAATAAGTGTGAACACTATCAGCATCATTTATGTGGATGTTACCAAAAGCTTCAACAATATTCTCTGCCTGATTTAATACCGCGCTATCGCAATAAAATAATGTTCGATCTTGTTTTATTCTTACGTTACCACCCAGAGAAATAAAATCGCCGGCACCTTCCGTTGTTTGAAATGTATAGCGATCTGCCTGAATAATTTCAAGTCTTTTCCCCTTTGATGTATCGAGTGCAATTGGAACCTGTGCGTGCACACTACTGGAAAGAATTATGAAAATACTAAGAAGTAAAGGAAATAAATAAGGTCTTATAATCATTTCATTGTTACCGCTGCAATCGTATCTTTTGCCGGCAACGGTGAAGTTAGATATTGCTTCTTGGCTTTACCACCAAAAATTGAAATGCTAACATACCTTTTAGGATTTACGCGAATATCATCCATTAAGATATTGAGGCTTCTGGTTGTATTTGCCAAATTATCGTACAATTGATTATCATTTAGCAAACGCCCTATTGAACCTTCTTTGCTATCAACTTTTTCAACTGCTGTATTAAGTCTTTCTATCGTACCTCTTAATTGACCTATGGTTCCATTAATATCAGCGTTAGATAAATTTCTTGTTGATTTTTCAAGGTTTGCCATTGTTGCATTTATCTTCTCATTATTACCGGCGAGATTAGAAGTAAAAGTACTCATGTTGTTCATTGACCTGGCTAAAGCACCGTTTTGTTGATTCATCATCGCCTGTAATGCATTTGCAGACACAACAAGACTACCGGTTATGCGATTGATGTTTGTTGCCACCTCGTGCATATTATTTTTGGTCATCGGGTCAAATATGTTATTTACATTTCTCAGAACAGAATCAAGCGTTTGAAGGGTGATTCTTACCTGGTCAACCACAGGCGTTAATTTCGCTGTCATAGAACCGAGCATGCCAGGATTATCAAGCGTTGGAATAGTATCATGATTTTTAAGGTAAGCCTTACTATCACCCATACTTATCGCCATACTTGGCGAGCCAAGTGGATTGTCTTTGATTGAGGCAATCGAATTGACAGGAATGTTTACGTCCTTTGCGAGCTTTATGGAAATGATAATAGTATCTATGTTTTTATTGGCTTCCTCCAGTTCATACACGCTGCCTATTTGCAAACCATTTACATAAACCGGATTTGAGATCATCAACCCTTTTGTCTGCTTTACTTTTGCATAAATAAAATTACCTGTCTTAAAAAGGCTTTTTCCCTTTAAAAAATTAAATCCCAGAATTAAAAGTGTAATTGCCAATGCAGTGAGCGCACCAACCTTGGTCTCATTATTAATCTTCATGAAGTATACTTTAAAATAATCGCATAAGGGGTTAAAATTGCTATAATTGCAAAAGTCATGCTAAGGCAAAAATAGCAATTAAAAGCAGGTATTCTAACCCCTTAGATCATTTCTTTACCTGTTGATTTTCAAGCGAGTATTTGTAACGCTTTAGTGCTTGCACCACGCACTTAACAATTTCATTTTGCCCGTTAACACTGTTGAGGTATTCTTCTTCCTGTGGATTACTTATGAAACCGGTTTCAACTAAAATACTAGGCATTGCCACTGCCTGCAGAACCCAAATCCCCACCTGTCTTTGTTGCGCCTGGCGGCTTATTCTGCCAACTTTTTTAAATTCCTCTTCCACAGTGAGTGCAAGGTTTGCACTACGGTTGAAATATTGCTGTGTCTTCAAAGAGTACAAAATCATTCGGTCAGGAGAATTTGTGTCAAAGTCTTTTACAAAGTTTGCAGTAGCGCTATCCAGGTACAATGACTCATTCTCGCGCATTGCCTTTTCTTTCAAAGCATTTTTGTGTGCACCCCATATGTAGGTTTCAGTTCCTTTCGCAGGGTTGGGTGATGTCCAGGTTCTATATTGAGGTATTTTTCTCGTATGTTTTTTCTTTTTCTTTCCTTTACCCGTGTAATAAACTTCTGTTTTATATCCTGAACGTTCTGTATGCTTTATAGGTGCTGCGCTATTGCAATGAATACTGATAAATAAATCGCCTTTATTATAGTTTGCAATGTTTGCTTTTGTTGGAGGTGATTGGTAAATGTCAGAAGTCCGTGTAAGCACCACATCAACTTCGGGCATTTGGCTCTCTATAAGCTTACCAAGTTTCAAAGCTACATCCAATGAAACGTCTTTCTCTTTAGAGTACCTGCCTGCTGCCCCTACATCGTGGCCACCGTGCCCCGCATCAATAATTATCTTTTTTAATTTAGCTTTTTGAACCGGCTTAAAACCTAAAAGGAAAGTTGATTGAAAGCATAAACAAGCTACACCACAAAAAATAATCAATTGTCTCTTCATCATAAATACTTTCTCGTATTAAGAATAATATCAAAAATTTTGACATCAGTTTAATAAACGCAAAAGTAAACCCGTTGTTCTTATTAAAGTTCTTTAAGATACAACGTGAGCATTTTATAAAAGTTAGCTGTAGTTATTAACATTAGCTATTATGCCAACAAGTTTCAAAGTTGGCAACGGCGAATTATGTGACATCTTATAAAACTTTATCTCCTGGATCTTTTTTTAATAGATTAGAAAATAAGTTGTGAGAATAACAGGTCTTCACGAGTATGTTTTCGTGAAGGTTAAACTGATTACCTAAAGTGTATAAAACATAAATGGATTGTTGAGGCTTAATCAACAATCCATTTATAAATAATTTAAAAAAAAACAATTACCGTTGAACTTGCTTGATATCAGTTGTTTCAGCAATAATTCCGGAACCTGTTTCAAGCAATTGCTTATATCTCAATACAGCCCTCATTATCGCATAACTTACCTCGTTCTGCCCTTTTTCGCTATTGAGGTAATCTTCCTCATCGAAGTTGCAGATAAAGCCGGTCTCGACTAAAATGCTTGGCATATTGGTAGCCTGGAGTACCCAGATACCTTCGTTATTTCTTTGCTTAACTCCGTAACTGGTACGTCCTTCCTTTTTAAACTCTTCCTCAACAAAAGTTGCAATCGCAAGACTCTGATCAAAATATTTTTTTGTTCGTAAAGAGGCAAGAATTTTGGCATCAGGAGATTCTGCAAAAGCGCCGGAAGAATCCTTTTCTCCAAATTGGTCTTCGCCATCGCGCGAGCCTACAGCATTTTGTTTTTGATCATATCTGTTCACTGCCCATATATAAGTTTCTGTACCAGCTCTGTCACAAGAAAGTTTATATGATTTGTAAATGGGAACAGTACGTGTTTTTTCGACTCTCCTTTTCTTACGTCCTTTACCAACAGTTACTGTGTAAGTCTCTTCTTTGTATCCTTCTATTTTTCTTTGGTATCTCGGTTCCAAATCATTTACGTGAATAGATATAAAAAGATCACCGTGATTTTCATTTGCAAACTGTGCCCTCCAACGGTTAGCAACATTTTTGTCCTTCAAACCGCCGGGTAAATTCTCATCTGTTCTTGTAAGTAGAATATTACAATCCGGCAAAACCTCTTTAAGTCTTTCAGACAGCTTTAAAGCCATGGCCAGAGTTAGTTGTGCTTCGTTGCTGTATTTGCCTTCCGCATTGCTATTTGGCAGACCATGACCGGCATCTATAACAATTGTTTTAAGAGCTTGTTTTTTAGTTGGTTTAACCGGGTCTGTTGTAAAAGAAAATAAAACATGAACAATGCAAAAAAGGAAAATAACTACAAACAGTCTTTTAATCATACTTAGGGTCCTTTAGGGTTTTTTTCATTTTCAATTCGGTTAATCTTCACACATCCTTAATGCTTTAACCATTAAATTTGCCTTCACTACTTATGAGCAAGCGTTGTAAAGTTAGGTCAAAAAAAAATTTAGCATTTGCACTAATTGCTATTGTTTTCATAATAACGCTTCAAGTAAATGCAAAACAAACTGCTCATAATCTTCCATTTTTTTCCTATTCTTCAACCGTTGACTCACCTCCTCCAATTAAACGTGCGAAGTTAGTGGATAGTATCCCGCAAAGAAATTCTTCTTTAAGAGACACCGTTACGACAACCGATACTACAAGAAGACCTGTTAATGACACGACTAAAAAAGATACCCTGGTTAAGTCTATTGACACCCTTAATGTAAAACTTTCCAGGGACTCGCTAGACGCCCCGGTGACGTACTCCGCGGAGGATAGTGGCATCCTAATCATCCCGACTAAAGAGTTTATTTTATATGGAAATGCGAATGCAAAGTACACCGATGTAGAAGTTTCTGCAGCGACCATCAACCTTAACCAGGAAAAGCAATTACTGACTGCTTTTGGCTCTACAGATACGACCGGAAATCCTTTGAACAAGCCCAAACTTGTACAAGGTGATATGACGAGTGTTAGCGACACGATTTGGTACAATACTCGTTCACAAAAAGGTCTTACCAGAGGAACCAATCTGCAACAAGGTGAAATGTATGTTTATGCGCAGACTGTTAAGAAGATAAATAACAATACAATTTATGCCTGGCGTGGTCGGTTTACTACGTGTAATTTAGATACACCTCACTTCGCTTTTCGTACCAGAAAAATGAAGATGATCACTAATAAGATTGCTGTTTCAGGTCCGGCATCACCAGAGTTTGAAGGTGTTCCGGTTCCGATCGGTATTCCTTTTGGAATTTATCCCCTTAACCGTGGCCGTCATTCCGGTTTGCTTCCGCCACAATTTGCTTCTAACGAGCAGTATGGATTAGGACTTGAAGGTCTTGGTTTTTATAAAGTCTTAAGTGATAATTTCGACGCCACCGTTAGGGGTAATATATATAGTTATGGTGGGTGGAATGCAAACCTTTCGTCGCGTTACATCAAACGGTACAAGTACACGGGTAACCTTAACCTGGCCATTCAAAATACCAAGATTCTAAATAGCGGAGGTTATAGCAAAGAAGAATTTACAAAGAGCCAGAGTTTTATGATCAACTGGAGTCATTCCAGGGATACCAAGGCGAGTCCAGGATCTAGTTTTTCTGCCAACGTGAATGCCGGTAGCACAAAATTTAACCGTTACGTTCCTAACAATTCATTGCAAAATTTTCAGAACAGCTTAAGCTCATCCATCGCTTACAGCAGGGACTGGAGCGGAAAATACAACCTTACTGTCAGCGCAAACCATAGCCAAAACAATAATTTGAGGTTAGTTAACCTTACGCTTCCTACGGCTAGTTTCAATGTATTAACCATTTATCCGTTTCAAAAAAGGGATGCCATTGGTACTCCTAAATGGTACGAGAAACTGGGTGTCGGTTACACCGGGAACTTTCAGAACCAGGTTTCTTTTTATGTCTCTGCTTTCAGTATCAGGCGAATGTTAGATACCGCACAGTATGGTGCTACACATTCTATTCCTATTACTTTGTCACTACCTCAAATGGGTGCGATACAATTGTCACCAAGTATTTCT
>JAOQAJ010000197.1 GCA_025963675.1 Segetibacter sp. | reverse complement strand
CACGTTGTGAAAAAGCATTTGACTGAGCTAATAAAGAAACAAACAGCAATATCGCAAAAGACGATTTTTGCCTGGAAACCGTTGAAATCGAAAATGAAAATTGATACATGAAAATAATTTTTTTGGTGCCTGATATCAATTTACTCTTTAAATATTGTACCAGGGACTTATGCTTTTTATTTAACAGTTGCATAAGACGACAGCGGTTACCGTGACATCAATCAATGCATGATCGGTCGAATAATCGTGGTACTTTTTTTCAGCTTTTTGCCTATTTTAATCCATCGGGAATGCTTAGACGGTTTTAGATAGCCAGTTATCAGTTCATTAATGAATCGGCTTCCTTTGTTTTTTTCAATTTTGTGATTGGTACTTTTTTAACCGTTTAATTGCTATTTATAACATTGTTTCTGCCTGAGTAATCTTTCGCTGATATTTGACTGACGACTGAAATAGAATAATAAAGTCTATAAAAACCTGAATATGAAAATCTGGTCTCTAAAAAGGCAATCTGTTTTTTTGTGTGCTATTCTGATAGCCTTAACCTCTTGTAAAAAGGATACCGGCGCAACCCCAACACCAACTCCAACACCAACTCCAACCCCAACACCAACTCCTCAGCCAGCTCGTTTCGATATTAATGCAACCCTTGTTACACCGGGGGCAACCAAAGAGGCAAACGCACTGTATCAATTTCTTAGGGAGAATTACGGCAAGAAGATTATTTCGGGTACGATGACCTTGCAAAGTTTTGATGAGATTAACTGGCTTAAAAGCAATACAGGAAAGGAACCCGCTATTATCGGTCTCGATTTCATGCATTGCTTCCGCAATTATAATTGGTATAATAACCAGGAACCGATAAACGATGCAAAAACATTTTGGGATAGAAATGGAATTCCTGTTTTTATATGGCATTGGAGAGACCCATCAAGGGCAACAGAGGAATTTTACACCCGTAATTCAAGTAAGCCTAACGGAACAATCTTTGACATTTCTAAAGTCAACGATCCTACATCAGCGGAATACATAGCAATGGTTAGGGATATTGACTCTGTAGCAGGAATGTTGAAAAAACTGCAGCTTCAAAATGTGCCGGTTATCTGGCGACCATTGCACGAGGCAGCAGGTGGATGGTTTTGGTGGGGCGCGAAGGGTGCGGAACCTTGCAAAAAGCTCTACCAGTTGATGTATGATAGAATGGTTAATTTTCATGGATTAAAAAACCTGATCTGGGTGTGGACACGCGAACCAAATGATGAAGCCTGGTATCCGGGAGATCAGTTCGTTGACATTATCGGCAGGGACATTTACAAGACAGGCGATCACACTTCACAGATCACTGAGTTTAATGCATTAAATGCGCTTTACGGAAAGAAGAAAATGATCGCTATTACTGAATGTGGATCTATTCCTGATGTAGATAATTTAATAAAAGACGGTGCTGCCTGGTCATGGTTTATGACATGGTACGGCGGCTATGTTCGTGATGATAAAAATAATTCGCTGGACCTGTGGAAAAAGATGTTTGCAAACAGTTATGTTATTACACAAGATAAAATGACTTCTTTAAAGTAAGTTCCGCCAGCTCGATTCAGCCATTAAGCTCCCGCAGTTTAATGGCTTTTTTATTCATTTTAGTTAAATACGGCCTGTCTATTCCAGACATTACCAGCAGCACAATGGTTGCAAAAACTACAACGGTACAAGAGAGTGACACAACAACTGTTGCATTAAGTTATAAAGACAGCTACAAAAAATAACCCTCGCTATATTCGCTACCAACCGGATGACGGCAGCGACTTCCTATATCACTCAACATCCTGACTATGCAAAAAATGATGATAGCAGACAACTATATAGATATCGGCGAATTGACTTAAATTGTATTAAATAAAAAAAGTATGAAATTCGCCTGCTTCATCTGCTGCCTGTTTTTTCTGTCTTTTTCTTCTATTGCCCAGTCCATGGAGACTCTAACCAATGAAGATGGATTTTTAAAAAACGCAGATGGAAGCTTTATTCAAAAAACGACAACCTTCAATGAAGAAGGCTTTAGTTCTCTTCCTCAAAAAAATTGTGTAGTTATTTTAAAAACCAAAGGGGGAAAGGTTTTTAATAAAGTAAACGGGCGCATTGACCTGCTAACCGAAGGACTTATTTTTACCGTCAGGGAACAGGATATGATGTGTGCTTTGCCTATTGAGCAGCTACTCTTCGACAGTTGTGATGCTACATTAAGCGGCGCCCTTTTCAAAACGGGTTACCCGGCCGTTGATAAGCAAACCGAAAAGAGTCTTTACCAGGTATTATCACAAGGCAAGGCGACGCTTCTAAAACATTACTCCGTGAAATTCCAGGATATAACCCCGTTCAACAATACCAATACAACAAGAACCTACACCCAAATGCAGCACTATTATCTCTTCTTAAATGGAAAGATGGTCAGCCTTGAAAAGAATAACACCAACCTTCCCGAGCTGATCTCGTCGGCTAAAGACTACCTATCTGCAAACAAGCTTAATCTTAAAAAGGAAGCGGATGTAACAAAATTGGTCGATTATTATAATTCACTTTAATTGATTGCTTCACTGTTGCCAGCTTGATGATCTTAGTCGCCGCTATGAAAATATGTAGTACACGGGAGTGACACAACCGGAGATTCATAAAGAACAAATGCCGATACCAAAACAATTCTTATCTAACGAATGATCTATTATGCACCAAAGAGAAATAAGTAACAGTGCTTTAAAAAACACGGCCGTTTCCTTTGCGTTTTTTCTTACAGCGTTATTTGTACATCCATCAACTTTCCTAATTGCACAAACAACTACAGCGACAATTAATGTAGATCTTGATAAGGTAGTTGGAGCAATGAATCCTGCATGGGCATGGTTTGGACATGACGAGCCAAACTATACCTATATGAAGGATGGCAGGAAACTGCTTAGCGAGCTTAGCGCATTAAGTCGTGTACCCGTTTATATGCGTGTACACAACCTGCTAACAACAGGCGATGGAACCCCGGCTTTGAAATGGGGATCTACCAATGCTTATACAGAAGACGAAAATGGAAATGCCGTTTATGATTGGCGTATTACCGACAGCATTTTTGACGCCTATGTGAAGCGTGGTATGAAACCGCTGGCTCAAATTGGATTTATGCCGCAGGCACTTTCAACGCACCGTGAGCCATATCGGCACGACTGGAAACCAGGAGAACCTTATAGTAAGATTTTTACGGGCTGGGCGTATCCACCAAAGGATTATAATAAATGGAGAGAGCTGGTGTATCAATGGGTTAAACATTGCGTTGACCGGTATGGACAGAAAGAAGTCGAAAGCTGGTATTGGGAAGTTTGGAACGAACCAAACGGTTACTGGAAAGGAACGATGGAGGAATTTTTTAAGTTGTATGACTTTGCTGCTGATGGCGTAAAAAAAGCGTTGCCTACTGCAAAAATCGGTGGGTTAAATATTGCAGGAACTTCGAGTTCGGGCGCTCAAAAATGGTTGAATGCGTTTCTAAAACATTGTATCTCTGACACCAATTATGCAACTGGTAAAATTGGTGCCCCCCTCGATCTTGTGCTGTTTCATGCGAAGGGATCGCCGCGTTTAGTAAACGGACATGTGCGAATGAATATGGCGCCCCAGTTGCGCGATATAGCAACTGGTTTTAAGATTGCCACTTCTTACCCTCAAACCAAAAATCTTCCGCTGGTTATTGGCGAGTCTGATCCCGAGGGTTGTGCTGCTTGTGGTATGGCAACCAATCCTGAAAATGCTTATCGAAATGGCACAATGTATTCAAGTTATACCGCCGCTTCATTTGCCCGTAAATATGCATTGGCTGATTCCTTTAAAGCTAATTTTCTCGGTGCTGTTTCCTGGTCGTTTGAGTTTGAAGATCAGCCGTGGTTTTACGGTTTTAGAGACCTTGCAACAAATGGTGTTGACAAGCCTGTTTTAAATGTATTTCGCATGTTTGGTAAAATGCAGGGAAACCGGGTACAGGTTCGAGGCAACAGAATGTATAGCCTTAAAGAGGTTGCAGACTCAAGCGTAAGAGGGCCGCAAACAGACATTGGGGCACTGGCAAGCAAAGACAAAAGATCAGCCGCGGTAATGGTTTGGAATTATCATGACGATGACCTTCAAGCTACTGGTGAACCTGTAACGATTACAATCGATGGTCTGCCTGCTAAATCTGTTACCCTTACCGAGTATCGTATAGACAATGCTCACAGCAATTCTTATGAAGTATGGAAAAAAATGGGATCACCGCAAAACCCAACAAAAGAACAGGTAGCGCAATTGGAAAAAGCCGGGCAATTAGAGATGTTGGCCAAACCAGCAAAGCAGGTAGTGAAAAATGGAATGCTGAAGATAAAGATATCGTTGCCGAGGCAAGGTGTGGCACTATTAAAAGCTGACTGGTAATTTTAGTGAATAAGGAATAGAGGTTAAAAAAAACGCGTCGGGAGTTTTTGGACAAAAGTGGTATTTCTACTGGTTTACTTCGTTGCGTTACACTCTTGTACAGTTATACCCTTTGCTGCCAGCTCACAAAATTCTTCACCCCATTTTTTTACAGCATATGACAAATGAAAAAAGGAATAATAGCCGAAGAAAGTTTTTAGAAAATACCATTGTATTAGCTGGGATGGCAACGATGGCTCCCCGCTTACTCAGTGCCCGCACATTTGTTAAAAAGGCTGAAAGCGATCACAATGGATACACTTTTTTATTTCAGGGGGATTCGATTACTGATGGCAACAGAACCCGCAACAACGATTGGAATCATGTGATGGGGCACGGGTATCAGTTCATTATCGCCAGTAAGCTCTGGTACGACTTTCCTAAAAAAGGATTTCATTTTTATAACCGGGGTATCAGTGGCAATAAGGTGACAGATCTGGCCTCGCGTTGGCAAAAAGATACGATTGAGTTAAAGCCGGATTTACTAAGCATTTTGATTGGTGTAAATGACACGTCGGCTTTTATTAATGGTAATAAAGAGTTTACTGCGGAACAGTATGAGACGGGCTACAATGCATTATTACAGGAAACAAAAAAACAGCTGCCAAATGTTCAATTGGTGCTTTGCGAGCCATTTATTTTACCGGTTGGTAAAGTGAAAGAGAGGTGGGATGAATATTTGGGGGAAATTGAAAAAAAGCAGGAAATAGTTAGAAGACTAAGCGTTAAACATAATGCGATTTTGGTAGAATTTCAAAAGGCTTTTAATAACGCCATTTCAAAAGCTCCCGCAGCATATTGGATTTGGGATGGCATTCATCCGATGCCGGCCGGGCACGAACTGATGGCGAGAGAATGGATGCGACAGGTGAGTAAAAAGTTGAAGTCTATTAAATAGCAATACGAAGGAAACGTCACATGAATTAAATTTCATCGTTTTCTTCGTGACCCTCGTGTTCCCTTTAAATAGGAGCACAAAGGACACCAAGGTTTGCACAAAGGACACCACGAAGAAGCTTGCTTTAATTCTATTAGAAATTTCACATCCCTATAGTAAAATGGCTATTAAATGAAAACATTAGTTTGCAAAGAACCGAGACATTTTGAATATACAACGGGAGAAAAACCTGGTGTAACAAAGGGACATGCAATTATAAAAATTAAGCGCATTGGTATATGCGGAACAGATCTACATGCATTTGAGGGAACCCAACCTTTTTTTGAATATCCAAGAATATTAGGTCATGAGTTAGCAGGCGAATTAATTGAATTTGATGATGCTCCTGGCTTTGAAGTTGGCGAAGCAGTTACATTTATCCCTTATTTCAACTGTGGTAAGTGCATTGCCTGTCGCTCAGGAAAACCAAATTGTTGTAGTAAAATAAGTGTGTCCGGCGTTCATTGTGATGGCGGAATGGTAGAATTCTTATCGGTGCCATCTTACTCCCTGGTACATGGGCAGGGGTTAAGCTTTGATGAACTTGCATTGGTTGAGCCTCTGGCTATAGGAGCACACGGTATTCGAAGAGCAGGTGTGCAGCCAGGAGAATATCTGTTGGTGATAGGTGCAGGCCCGATAGGTTTAGGAACAATGGAGTTTGCACGGATTGCCGGAGCTAATGTTATCGCGATGGATATAAACGACCGTCGCTTAGAATTTTGTAAATACAGGCTAAAAATTGAACACACCGTCAATGCACTAGCCCCTGATGTTACTAAGCAACTAATGGAAATTACAAACGGTGATATGCCGACGGTTGTAATAGATGCAACAGGAAATTTGAAGGCAATCAATAATGCTTTTCAATACATGGCCCACGGAGCGAGGTATGTATTGATCGGATTGCAAAAAGGCGAAATCGCTTTTAGCCATCCCGAATTTCACAAAAGAGAAGCAACACTAATGAGCAGCCGCAACGCAACACGGCAAGATTTCGAACATGTTATAGCATCAATGAAAAAGAAGGAAGTTAACCCCCTCACATATATTACTGACAGGGTTTTATTTGATGAGGTAAAAGATGAATTTGAACAATGGTTAGATCCTGCGAACGGAGTTATCAAAGCAATGGTTACGGTTGGGTGATGAACAACCGTCAGTGTGACGAAGCAATCTGCTTTTTACCTCTCTTAACCATTTGTCACTTTCTTTGTCTTATTTGAGTAACCAAAAAAAGATCAAGATGGGAACGATAACAGCCTGTTCCCGTCCGGGGTCAACTGATTAAGCTTTGGTACTACTATGGCTTGACAGAGGTTTTAGATTAAGTAACCATTTTGACTAGATATTAAAAAAGTGCGCAGTAGTAATCTATAAATATTTATTGCAACTGCTTCTGAATCAAATTCCTCTTTAGCGGTTATTTTATCAATATATGGCATCGGTATTACATATATACCGGCAACCATTCATATTCATACTGAAAGAAAACGCTAATTATATAATTTGCAATCCACTTATTCTGCCGAAATGATTAATGTTATCAGTTGCAAGTTTAAGGCTGTTACTAATGGCAATCGCACCGATGAGAATGTCTTCAATGTCTATCATTAGACCTTTTGATTTAAGGTCTTTGTAGATTTTGCCTCCTTCCATTGCAGAAGACTGGTTAAAATCAAGCATGATTATTTTAGAAAAGAAGTTTAGCCAAAATGCATCTTCGGCACTATTATCACCTGTGAATAGCTCATATGCAGTAATGCTGGTAACGGCAAAGGAATATTGAGTGGAAAGCTTGTAAAGTCTTATTGTATTTTTTTGTTTTGACCTTTTATGGCTGATAAGAATATTAGTATCAAGGCAAATCATTTCCATGCATTCAGATGTTGTCTTTTTTCGGTTATCGCTGAAAGCTCTTCATCTGTCATTTCGGGCCATTGTAATAAATCATCGCTTAAACTATTTTGAGTCGGCCCCTGCTCTTCATTGGATGGCCATATCAACACGTCCACTTCTTCTGCAACGAAACTGTCAGGCAACGTAACTATTAGTTTGTTACCGCTACGCTTGATACGGTCTTTTTTATTGCTTCCATTGGTGAACGATTTAAACTAAAATTAAACTATTTTCTTTGAAGTGAATGAACCGGTGCAGTGTTCATTTTTTCGAGAATTAAGGTACGCTTGCCAACTTGTGTTTTTACGAAGGATCTTTTTAATTAACAGGTTGCCTTGCTTTTAAATTAGGAATTGGCATGGTTCATTGAGGAATTCTTTTAGTGGAGTTGCTTTTAGTTTACCTTGTTTTATAAGTTCAACTTCTTTCAATCCCTGCTCCAGGCTTTTCAGTACCGAATGTTGTTTAGCAGCCACCTTCTTATTTTTTGCCGGTTCCTGTAATTTCAATATAGTCATCAGATGCAGCAAGCATTTCTTTTATGAATGGCAGTTTTTCCGGTTGCTTTATTTTTAGGATTAATTGTTCCATAGGAATATTTTTATATCATTTCGTACAGTCTTAAACCTGTTACTGCTCCTGTAAAATTAGTTATGATAATTGCTCAATAATGATAAAAAAAGTACAAGGGTGCGACGCAACGATGACGGCATGAAATACCTGAGTTGGTTCCATAAAAATCGTTTACGAAACCCAGCCAGTGATATTTCATCAGAAACTTGAACAATCAATATTAATAAGATTGCTTCGTTCCCCGCAACGACGATCGTGAGCTTATCGATCTGCATCAGGGTGGAAATATTACTTTCACTTCTTTCATACTAACTATAGTAAATTGAAACCTTAAATACCCTACATACACTTCCATCATGAAAAAATATTGCTTAGCAGTTGACTTAGTTGATGAACCGAACCTCATTGCGGAATATGAAAGACTGCATAAACCGGAAAACGTGAGGCCGGAAATCAGGCAAAGTATTCTTGAAGCCGGCATCACTAATATGGAGATTTATCGAACAGGTAACAGGATGTTTATGATAATGGAAACAGACGATACATTCACTTTTGAACGTAAAGCAGCAATGGATGCAGCTAATCCCAAAGTTCAGGAGTGGGAAAACTTTGTATGGAAATTTCAGCAGGCACTGCCCTGGGCAAAAGAAGGCGAGAAGTGGGTATCAATGGATAAGATTTTCGAATTGTGAAGTAATAAATAAGAAGTGCATATGGATACCCCTGATGCTAAAAAAACACAATGAACAAGTGTGCGACGCAAGGATGTTCCTTGTAAAACTATGGCTGGATCACAAAAGAAATTATTAATGTTAAACAGGTTTAGTTTCAACAAAGCCCCATTCATTCTAATAGTGTTATTTATTACCCTTGTTGCATTTCGTTTGCATGAAAAGCCAACGATCTACATCATCGGTGACTCTACGGTGCGCAATAGTGACAAATAACAATGGGGCTGGGAACATTAATAAGGGACTATTTTGACGCTACTAAAATAAACATTAGTAACCAGGCAATGGCTGGCCGAAGTACACGTACTTTTATTAAGGAACTAGAAGGAGCTAAACTAAATGCGCAAATAGTAGTTGGTCAGATAAAGGCTATTAAACCCGGAAAGCTGCATACTTACCTTCACTGATTCGACATGCTGCGGGAGAAGCAGGTAAAATGAAAGACATGAGGCGAAAATTGCTTGTTATTTTTTTTATTGGGTTGGCTAAAATCCTCTCATTGATCGCCGGGTTCGGAGATGGGGTGAAAGTGTACGGGCAAACGATTGAATATAGCCGGCAGAATTTCAGAGCACCTATAGCGAACGCAGTCAGACTGGTCACCGGCATCGCAGGTAAGCACCATATATTGTCCTTCACCAGCAATAAAAATGTTTTTGTAAATGTTTATAACGACGCGCTTCAGCTGCTTTCGCGAAAAGAAGTAGCTATCAGACTGCACGAAAATGACGATGTAAACGTCGTTCCTTTCAAGAGCTTTTATTTTTTGTATATCCATCAGCAACGTAGTAGTAAACACGAATTATTAAAGATTGATGCGGAAGGGAATGCCACCTCATTTACCGGGCTGCTCGCGCCGCTAATAGATTCTGCCTTTAGAAAACATACGACCACCCTCCAAATGGAAAAAATAGGCAATCGTTTATCGATCATCGGGAACCTATATTACGAGGACATTGAAAAGGTATGTAGCGTAGTTGTGGAGACAGACGAACAACTAAATATTGTGCGTTTACGCGAGGTTTTCTTTCAGTTTAAACAACGCGAAGAATACTTAAGGCAGGTGGTACATACCGGAAATGATTTAATCATCATGAAAACATCAACCGACAGTGGAAATCATCTGCTGCAGGTTATTAAAGCAAATCTAAATACCGGTGATATTTTTTTCAAAGCATTTAGTAGCGGAATTAATGTGTATTCCAATCCCGCGTTTAGTTACGTTGCGGTGGACTCAAGTATCATTATCTATTCGATGGTTAGAAGTACGGTTTTTATTACTAAACTTAATTATGCATTGAAGGAGAAAGTTCCAGTGACGTTACTTAAAAACCAGTTTACAAAAAACACGGCTTTTAATTTCTTGCTACTTCCGGAACAATCACCAAAGTGGCTTCGGCTATTTGTTGGAGGTGCAGGGGGGCCAGGTTTTTCCCCACCCGGCACCGGTTTTCGTGCTGGTTTCAATTCTGAATTTAATAATTCCAGGTATAATATTGACTTTAGATATCTACGGGATTACGGACAGTCACGGCAAGGTGCTATGGGAGGGGTAAGAACCTATTTTCCCGGTTCTAATTATAACAATAGCTCCGCTGCATCTGGTATTCGTTTTAACGTGCTTCATCCTGACTTTACCATATCAAAAGATAGTGTGGTGGCGAATGATGATAGTAAATACAATATTAATCCGGCCGCTTTTGCAAATGTTGTTGTTCAGGGTAAGAGCTATTTGTTTTTGATGCAGCAATTTGGTAATAACAGGCAAGGCCTGCTGATGGTATATATGGATAGTAATGGTGAGCTGGCAACAAAAGAGATCAGGGTTTATGAAAAGCACGAATATTTGTTGCAGCAGTTGCAGGTAGTAAACAATAAATCCGTAATTCTTCCTTACACATATAAAAGGGAACTTGGATTGGTACGCATCACACTTCAATGATCCGTACCATTATACGTAAACACTACTGGTCCACTAACTGTATTTTCACCAACTGCAACATTAATATTTTGCATTGACGGGTGAAGAGCCTGAAATAAAACGGCACGGGAAGCAGAGGTTTAGCGCAAGAGCAAGCAGGCTCTGCAACAGTGTGTTCGATGGTTCGGCATCCACTCCACTTGCTTACAGTATTAAGAGGCCTCGGTACTTATGTGAAAGAAAATGTTTGTTACCGGCAGTTGTTCTTTCAATTAACATCGTTGCTACGCTCAGTTCCACAGCAAATCTTTTTTTGAACATTTTTCCCGGCGTGTTGTTGTTTCACTAACCTTGCTGACGCTAATGGGAGCAGCTTCCGAATAAACGTTTAAAACTGGTAAATTAAAGGATCTTTTGTAAAAGCGCATATTTTAGAATTTTCTTTAAAAAACACTTTTCAAAGTTCGCATATTTAGATAATTGTTGATAGGTTTGCATCATGCTTGTGCCTGTGAAGATTGCAAATGCTTCATTTTTAACTACCAAACTAACTACCCCGTCTTTTATCAACGGTGCTGATAATTTTTATACATCAGCGCCGAAAATCGTGTCAACGACGACGGGCTTCAATAAGGCTAATGCTGGTTTTCTTTTAAGTATACATTCTTTGCTTGCAGCATTATTTGTAAATAGATTGTCTCATATATCTACCCCAATTTTTTTGCACGGTTCTTTCAATAATGCTTCTTTTATACAGAGCAATATTCTTACAATTTTTACTTTGTCAAAACCAATTGCCACATGATAACTTCTATCAAAAACGATCGATCTTCTATTTATGTTAAGGGGCCTTAGTGTAATCGCAGAGAAATTTTAAAGCATTTAGAGACTTATCAATTAAAACACTTAAACAGAGTTTACATGAAATCTTGTTTATTAACTAATCGAAAATTTTTTTCTTCCCTATTTCTTATTTGTACATTTTGCTTTCTGACATCTACCGCTGATGCCCAGACACGAACAATTACAGGTAAGGTTACTTCGGGTACTGACAATACACCACTAGTTGGTGCATCAGTCGAAGTAAAAGGAACCACCACAGGTACTGTTACAGATCAAAGCGGCAACTTTTCTATAAATGCTCCCAGAGGCGCTACGCTTGTTATTGGTTATGTTGGCTTTGCCAGCCAGGAAATTCCTATTGGCGACAACTCCACAATTACTGCTAGTTTACAAGGCGCAAATGCATCAATGAATGAAGTGGTTGTTATAGGTTATCAAACGGTTCGTAGAAGAGACCTAACAGGATCGACCAGCATTGTTAGTGCTGAAAATACTGAAAGGCTTGCAGCAAGATCACTACCAGAACAATTACAAGGTATGGCAGCGGGTGTTAATGTAAGAACGGGCGGCCAGCCAGGTCAGGAAGCGGTTGTGAACATTAGAGGTTTAAGCACTTTTTTTGGCAATGCAAACCCGTTGTATATTATTGATGGAATGTATTCTGATCCTAACACAACAGTTAACCCTAACGACGTAGCATCTATACAGGTTTTAAAAGATGCATCTGCCGCAGCTATTTATGGATCAAGAGCAGCGAACGGGGTTATCATTATTACAACGAAAAAGGGTAAGGAAGGGCCAATGAAGATAGCGGTCACATCAAAGTACAGTGCCACCCAAATACCAAAAAGATATAAAATGATGAGCGGACCTGAATTTGTAGCTACTAATAAAGCTGCATACCAGGCTGCCGGATATGCGTTGCAGCCAGCAGTTGCAAATTATAATGGTACCAATACCAACTGGGCAGATCAAACCTTACGCACAGGTTCAATCCAGGATTATAATGTAACCCTTTCAGGCGGGGGCAGAAATTCAAATTATCTTATTTCAGGTTCTTACTTTAAAGATGAAGGAACCTTGATAGCAAGAGATTTTGAACGTACTGCCTTACGTATAAATACTGAGGCTTCGAGAGGTCGTTTTAAATTTGGCGAAAATGTAATGCTTTCACACTCTACAAGAAATTCACCATTCGAAGGTGGCTTTGAAATAGGAAACCCATGGTATGATGTATGGAACAACCTACCTATTCTTCCCGTAAGAGATCCGTCATTAGTAACAACCGCTAATCGCGGAGGTTGGGGTATGGGCTCTAACAATGCACGCACCTTTTCAAGAAACCTGGTAGCTATTACTGATATCACTTCTGCCAGAAGCACTTTCTTCAAAATTCTTGGAAATGCTTATGCTGATTTTCGTTTCACAAACTGGCTAAACTATCGTTTTAATGTCGGTGCAGAAACTAGTTTCGACAGGGAAAAAACATTAAGAAAAGAGGGGCCATGGTACTGGCAACAAGCAGTTCAGCCTAGTAGTGTCGGTGAAAACAGAGCTCAGTATTTAAGTTTGTTACTAGAGCATACCTTAAATTTCAACAAAAAGTTCGATAGGCATAGTATTAATGGTGTGGTCGGTTATACAGAACAAACTGTAAGAAGAGATAATTCTTTTGGTGGCAGAGCTAATCTGCTTCAGTATAACGGACAATACTTTTCCTCTATCAATTCTGCCAGTCCGGCCCAGGCTGACCAGCGAGCAAGTGGTTTGAATAGCGAAGTTTTGATCACCTCTTATCTGGGTCGTTTAAATTATAATTTCGACGATAGGTATTTAGCTACGTTTACTTTCCGTTCAGACAAAGACTCCAGGTTTTCTCCAAATTATAAAACAGCTTTTTTCCCTTCAGTTGCTTTGGGGTGGAACATTAACAACGAGAAATTCTTTAAAGTTAACTGGATCTCAACTCTCAAACTTCGCGGTTCTTATGGAGAATTAGGTGCTGCCAACTTAGATCCTTATCAATTTACAACTGTACTTAACCAGGGACCACGAACTGTATTTGGAACAAATCAAACAGAGGTTGCCGGTGCCACACAAACAAGTTTAGGATCACCGGATTTGCGTTGGGAAAGAAAGGCTACCACTAATATTGGTTTAGATGCAGGTCTATGGAACAATAGATTTAATGTTACGCTCGATGTTTTCCGTTCTGTTTCTAAAGACGTTTTGGTTCGTTTACCACTTGCAAGATACCTTGGTAATATCGGCGCCGATCCGTTGGTTAACATTGGTTCTATTGAAAACAAAGGGATTGAACTCGAAGCCGGATATCGGCATAATGTTGCAAATGGATTTTCCTGGAGCTTAAGTGGAAATGTTAGTGTAATCAGGAATAAAATTTTAACGCTGGGTAATTTGGGAATAGATCCTGCCACCGGCCAGCCAAGAAACTATATCATCTCTGGAAACACCCGTTCTCAGATTGGAAGATCGATTGGTGAATATTTTGTGCTTCAAACCGACGGCATCTTCCAAAGCCAAAAAGAAATAGACGATCACAAAGCGCAAAGTAAACATGCCAAGCCTGGAGATATCCGTTATGTGAATTTATTAAACGAAGGCAGTACTGATGACATTAACGATAAAGACCGGCAATTCGCCGGTTCACCCTGGCCTAAGTTTACTACCGGCTTGCAATTTAATTCGAGTTATAGAAATTTTACATTCAATCTTCAATTGTATGGAGCATTCGGACAGAAATTATATAACGATGTAATCAGGGACCTGGATGCGATGGGATACTCAAACTATAGAAAAGATATCAACCCGTGGTCAACATCAAATACCAATACAAGTTTCCCTCGCCTGGGTGTTTCTTATACTTCACCAAACGCTTCAGATCCTGCAGTTGATCAGGGAATTATTTCTAACGTAAGAGGTAATACCAACCGTTGGATTGAAGACGGGAGCTTTCTACGCCTCCGCAACCTCGAAATTGGTTACATGCTTCCAAAGAGTTTAATAAGCAGGGTAAGTTTTACTAATGCAAGGATTTTTGTAAGCGGACAAAACTTATTGACTCTCACAAAATACTCAGGGTTAGATCCCGATGTGGTGGGTGCTAACGCCAATTTGGAACCAGGTGTTGATAATGGAAATTATCCTGCATCAAGAATTCTAACAGTTGGCCTAAACGTAGGATTTTAGTCTAAAATAATTAACGAAGATTGAGTGAATTTTTTAAAAATGTTTACTATGAACAAAATATTAATAATATCAATTATAACGCTAACTGTCTTCTCAGCATGTAAGAGAAATTTTGACGCGCCAAATCCGAACGCGTTGACGATCTCTAATTTTTGGCAAAGCGAGAGTGATGCAGTTAAAGGTGTAAACGCAGTTTATAGCGACTTAAAAAGAAGAGCAACGACCTATTCACGCTTCATGTATTTCCACAGGATTTTAAGGTCCGATGAAGGTTTCGGTTCTGGCGGAGATGGAAATTTGAACAATGTGATGAGTTTTGTTCAAACTGATTATAACAACGGTCTTGTAAGAGATACATGGACTGATTTATATGTTGGAGTATTTAGAGCCAACCAGGCTATTGCCAATATTCCTAACATAAACATGGATGCTAATTTGAAAAAGAGGCTGGTAGCTGAAGCGAAGTTTTTAAGAGGTCTTTTTTACTTTGATCTTACCCTGTTTTGGGGAAGACCTCCATTAATGCTTGCGCCTTCAAAGCCTACAGATCAACCGGCAAATGCTACTAACGAGGAAGCATGGGCACAGGTAGTGAAAGACTTTACAGAAGCTGCTGCTGATTTACCTGAAAGCTATCCGGCTTCAGAAGTTGGAAGGGCGACTAAGGGTGCAGCTTATGCTTTCATTGGAAAGGCTTATTTACAACAGAACAAATACCAGCCAGCTGCTGACGCGCTTAATTGGTTGGTTGAAGGACCAGGTAAAAGTCTTTATGGCTTAATGGACAATTACCGCGATAATTTTCTTATCACCACTGAGAATAACAGAGAATCTGTTTTTGAAATTCAATTGGCGTATAAGCAAACTGAAAACGGAGACGATGATGCAAGAGAAGACATCAACCTAAACAGCGGTGCATCTATAGCTAAATTTTTCTCTCCAAATCCTATAGGGTTTAATGATGGTGCTGCCCGCAAGCGTTGGTTAGTTGATACTTTCAATGTAGAAAAGACAGCAGCGGGTAGAAGAGACCCACGTTTAGGATGGTCATTCTTATTCGATTCAAGTGATGAAAGAGGTCCTACTTTCACGATGGCATACGGAACAACTTATGCAGCTTTAGGCGTTCCGAACAGCAGCACTGGCATGTGGTTTAGAAAGTATTTGAATGATGAGAACAGGAATTTTGAAAGCTTTAGCTCAGGCAACAATTACAGGATGATTCGTTATGCAGACGTTTTATTAATGTATGCTGAAGCATTAAATGGTGTAGGCAAGACTACAGAGGCTTATCCTTATGTAAACAGGGTAAGACAAAGGCCAAGTGTTGGTATGGCTCCTCTGCCCGCCGGCCTGAACCAGGCACGCTTCTTAGCGCAAATAAAACATGAAAGAATTGTTGAACTGGCAGGAGAAGGATGGCGATGGGCCGACCTGTTGCGTTGGAATGAACTTGGTCCCGAACTGGCAGCAAGAGATGCAGAATTTAGAAATTTTGTAAAAGGGAAAAATGAATATTATCCTATTCCACAAAGTGATATAGATATTAATCCAAACCTCAAGCAGAATCAAGGGTTTTAAAAATGATACAGGCTGGCTCAAATAAGAGACAGCCTGTTTTTATTTTTATGGTAGAAGTTCCGGTTTTTAATTTCTCTCATCTTCCATTATATCAATAACCCTCAGTATTTTTAGTTCCGGTTCACCTTCATTTATTTACCTACATTTTCTTCTAATGTTTAACCTATTCAGACCGTATGTATTCTTACTGCTTTTTACATTAGTTATACAGGGTTGTTCAAAGTCAGGGCCCGATTATGTTCCACCGGAATATATTCCACCAAAGGAGACCACTTTTACCAATCCTTTATTGACAAGTGGTCCTGACCCATGGGTGATAAAGAAGGACAGTTTTTATTACTATACTCATACCGACGGCGATAAAATTCGTATCTGGAAAACAAAAGCAGTTTCACAACTTGCAAGTGCACCATCAGTAACCATCTGGACAAAGCCTGCCACAGGACCTAATTCTCAAAATGTTTGGGCGCCAGAGCTACATTTTTTAGATAATAAATGGTACATGTATTATACGGCCGGAACGGGAGATATAAACAATGGCCAAAGAATATTCATTCTTGAAAATAGTTCGGCAGATCCTACGACCGGCAGTTGGGTTGATAGGGGATCTATCAGAGACCCTGCTAATGACTTTTGGGCTATTGATGCTAGTATCTTTGAATACAATGGCACGCGCTACCTGCTATGGAGTGGCCATGCAACAGTTGCTGATTTAACTCAACGTTTGTATATCGCTTCTATGCAAAATCCATGGACACTATCTTCTTCAAGAGTTGAGATTTCTACCCCTACGTACGCCTGGGAGAAATTTGGCGCTCCGCCGGCAGTAAATGAAGGGCCTGAGGTAATCAAAAATCCAAACGGTAAACCTGTATTGATCTTTTCAGCTTCAGGGTGTTGGACTGATGATTACTCTATGGGAATATCATTGCTTAGGGATGGAGGAAACCCTTTAATTGCTGCTGACTGGACTAAATCAGCAAATCCCGTTTTTGTAAAAAAGCCTGAAAATGGTGCATTTGGTCCGGGTCATGGTGCTTTTTTCAAATCGCCAAACGGCGCGGAAGATTGGATGATTTATCATGCTAATTCTGCTGCTAACCAGGGTTGTGGCGATGTCAGGAATCCACGCATGCAAAAGTTTACCTGGAATCCTGACGGCACACCAAACTTCGGCGAACCTGTAAAAATTAATACACCGGTTACTAAACCTGCCGGAGAGTAATAACCATATTAATTTATTAAGCTCCATTGGAGCTTATTATCTCGCACCGTTTATCTCCCTGGCTTTAAATCTTAGAAGGATTTAGGGCCGGGGATTTTTTATTCTAACAAATTCGTACCAGAAAATATGGTTATTTTCTTTGGTTACAGGCGTCAGAATTTCTATTGATTTTCCGTTGCGTCGCACACTTCTTCTGAATGTAATACTATTGAGCAAGTGGAACCACGGAGACACAAAGATTGTAAGTTTCACCAAGACTTCGTGCCGCTTTGCGTCCTTAGTGTCTTCGTGGTTTAATGGCGGTAGTTTTTAAACCTTCATCTGCCTCGGTGCGAGTATGCATCATAATGTACAATTGAGTGACACAACAAAAGCAAAATGATTCTAAAAATGTTGGTTACAAAAAAAGTTTATCTTAATGCCCTATTGAACTTCTAACGATCATCTGAATGCGCATTATTATTATCTTTTCGCTATTTATTTTTTTGTCTTCATGTTGTAAAAGTTATCCCTTAGTAAATCTTTCCCGTTTCGATAGAAAGGGTGACGCAAAGGTGATTGTGAAGGGATATACGATAACGGTAACCTGGCCGGTCGGTAAAACAGCACATGGAAGATTGTTACTGGACCTTGAAAAAAATAAGCCATTATTTAAAAACCTTGAAATAACTTCCCAAGGCACTTTTAAGAAAGTTTGTCAAAATGTTGACCCGGCATTTATTTTAACTATTGGCAAAAGAGACCTCGTTTCGCAAAACGGGTGGAACATCTTTTTTGATAAAGTGCCTAACAAGCCACATCAATCTTATAGGGTTGATTTTGATAAGCAAAACGCTTCAGTTACAACAAGCGGTTCTCAAACCATTGTTCGGATTTCAGAGATGCGATCTGCTTCATTTAAAGGTGCACTGGAAATCACTTTCTATAATGGTAGCCCTCTTTTTAACGTTGCGGCTGTTATGTCTACAAGCATCGATTCTACAGCCATTTTATACGACGCCGGATTAGTAAGTAAAAATTCATCATGGAACAGGATCGCGTGGTCTGACACAAAAAATCAACTTCAAGGTGCATTAGCAAAATCATCTGATACAAGCAAAAATCTTGAAGTGAAATATCGTACTGTTATTGCTGAAAGCATTAACGGCAGCCTCGCGGTTTTTCCTGCTCCCCATCAATATTTTTACCCGCTTGACGAAGCCTTTAATCTTAAGTTCGTTTGGTATGGCAGCAATTACAGAAAAATGATTCGCGACTACGGCATAGGTATCAGGCAGGATTTGTATGGCGACAGGCGTTATGTTCCGTGGTTCAATGCGCCTCCCAAAACAAACCAGCGCCTTAATTTCTTTTGTCTTTTAAGTGCTGAAAAAGCTGGAGCTGCTTTGCAGGAGGTTAAGAGGTTTACTCATGGTGATCGTTACGTTCCGGTCGCCGGGTATAAAACCATGTCAAGCCATTTTCATAACGAGTTTATCATGAGTGTTGTCCTTGCAGGTAAGCCTATTCCTGACAAGCCGCGGTTTGTTGATGTTTTTAAAAATTCAGGAGTTGATATCGTTCATCTCGGTGAGTTTCATTACACTGCTCATCCGAAGGGACCTGATGAGACGAGGTTGAAGGAATTGAAAGCTTTATTTGATCAATGCAAGCGGCTATCCGATAAGAAATTCCTTTTGCTTCCCGGAGAAGAGCCGAACGAGTTTTTTGGTGGCCACTGGATGAATTTTTTTCCGAAACCTGTTTATTGGATTATGTCTGGAAAACCAGAAATGCCTTTTGTAACTGATGATCCAAAATATGGTAGGGTATACCGGATATCTAATAAAGATGAAATGTTGAAATTGCTGGAAACAGAGAAAGGGCTTGCGTGGACAGCACATGCAAGAACGAAAGGATCTACAGGATTTCCTGATAAATATAAAGAGGAAGCATTCTTTAAGTCTGACAGATTTATGGGTGCTGCATGGAAAGCAATACCGGCCGATCTGTCTCTGCCCACATTAAGCAAGCGGGTGCTTGATCTGATGGATGATATGAATAACTGGGGATTGAAGAAGCACGTCATTGCGGAGGCCGACCTGTTTTCGATAGAACCCGAAAATGAATTGTATGCGCATTTAAACGTGAATTACTTGCAATTGAATAAATTGCCTGATTTCAACACGGGCTGGCAACCGGTATTAACAGCGATGGAAAAAGGAAAATTCTTTTCAGGTACCGGTGAAATACTGTTACCATCTTTTTCAGTTAACGGCAAAGGTGCTGGTGAAACGGTAGCATTAGATGCTTCAGGCAAAGCAAATATATTGGTGAATATTGATTGGACTTTTCCATTAAATTTTGTTGAAATTGTTTTTGGGGATGGAAAGAAAGTGTATCGAAAAAGAGTGAACTTAAATTATACGAAGGCATTTGGTAAGCATAAATTCATCTTTCCCGTAAACTTAAAAAATATGAAATGGTTAAGGCTGGAAGTTTGGGATGTTGCAGTAAACGGAGCATTTACACAATCTGTTTGGATAAGATAATTTTATTCGCTTTAACCGATGACTGATGATAAAAAAGATGAACTGAGCGTAGCAACGATGTTTAATAGGTTATCAAAAGTTGGTTCAAAAAAGATAATTACATGATTAGCGGTAGCGCCTGTTTTATATGATATTATTTGTTGACGAGCATCGGTTCTTTGTGAAGCTTTTGTTGTGTCACTCACTTGTACATTGTAGCTTATCGCATCGACCTACACGATATTACTTTTAATTGATCAGTTAGCTGCTTAATGATAAACAAGCGAAATACTATTGAAAGGAGAAATTTATTAAGGACAACAATTGTCGTGTGTTTGTCTGTGATTTTATCATTTAATGCTGTGCTAAGCCAGCCGCTGAGTTTTACTATCGATCTAAAAAGAAAGGTTCAAACAATTGAAAATATTGGCGCTTCAGCAGCGTGGTTTTCAGAAGGCATAGGTAAGTATTGGGCCGCAGAAAAAAAGGAACGGATGGCTGAACTGCTTTTTAGTAAGGGGTTTGATAAATCAGGAAATCCATTAGGTATAGGGCTTTCTGCATGGCGATTCAATATCGGCGGCGGAACAGCAGAACAAGGGGATAGTAGTGGCATAAGTAACGCTGTAAAAAGGGTAGAAGGCTTTCTTTCAAATGATGGCACCTATAACTGGCAAAAGCAATCGGGATACATGTGGTTTGTTAAGAAAGCGGCTTCTTATGGCGTAGAAAACCTGATCGCTTTTAGCAATACGCCGCCGGTTCAGTTTACTAAGAATGGACTGGGCTTTAAAACAGAGAAAAATTACGACGCCAATCTAAGAGCAGACCCGTATGCAGCTTATGCAGATTTCTTGGCAACAGTTATTCAGCATTTTGACAAAGAAGGACTGCACTTTAATTATATCAGTCCTGTCAACGAGCCTCAGTGGGACTGGTCGAACAAGTTTGGACAAATGAACCAGGAAGGCTCACCCTGGCATAACAAAGACATTTATAAAATTACTGTAAGCCTCGATAGTGCATTGGCTTCCAAAAAGCTTTCCAGTAAGATACTAATTACAGAAGCGGGTGTACTAACAGCATTGTATGAAGGCAACAATCATGCATCGAAGCAGATACAAAACTTTTACTCACGCAACAGCTCACAGTATCTTGGCCAACTAAGAAACTTGCATAAGGTTATTGCAGGACATAGTTACTTTACTGATAACGGAGATACAAATATTGTAACTGTAAGAAGCCGGTTAAGAGACACTGCTGCTGCCTACAAGATTCCATTCTGGCAATCGGAATATAGTATGTTGGGTAATGGATACAAAGAAGGTAAGCAGGGAAAGGTCAGCGCTATGGACTGCGCTTTGTTTCTTTCTAAAATTATCTACCACGATTTTGCTGTGGCCAATGCATCTGCCTGGCAGTTATGGAATGCGTGGGAACCCGGTAACGCTGACTTTGATACCAGGTATTACGTTATTGCATTAAAAAACAATCGTGCAAATACCGACGGGGATTTTACCATTACTAAAAACCTTTGGGCACTTGGCCACTATAGTCGTTTTATAAGGCCGGGAATGAGGCGGATCATAACTTCAAGAGATGATGGTTTAAATGATATAGAAGCGGCTAAGAACGTTATGCTTTCAGCTTTTACCAATAACAAAAACACGGTTATTGTTGCTGTTAATTATACTGGGTCTGCAAAAGAAATTAAGCTGGAAATGCCAGGCATAAAAAAAATAAAAGGAGTCAAACAATTTGTAACTACTGCCAGTGCTGATGACAATATGAAACCATATCCGGTGAATTCAATTAAAAGCATCTCGCTATTCCCGCGGTCGATAGCAACGATCGTTATAGAACATTGATTGAAAAAAAGATTAATCTAAAAAACACAGTAATGAAGATTATTGACAGGATTTTTTTGTTTACAATAATTACAACCGGGCTCTCTGCCTGTAAGACCTTTAAACCCTCGACGGTAGAAAATGCTTATAGAGATGAAAATTACAAGCTTGTTTGGGCAGATGAGTTTAATAACAACGGAAAGGTAGATTCCACTAAATGGAGTTTTGAAAAGGGATTCGTCAGGAACGAAGAATTTCAATGGTATCAAACGGATAATGCCTGGTGTGAAAAGGGTTTTTTAATTATTGAAGGCCGGAGAGAGGTTAAGCCTAATAATAATTATGTAAAAGGCAGCACCAACTGGAGAACGAACAGGGAAAATATTCAGTATACGTCTTCGAGCATCAATACTTCGGGTAAGCATGCGTGGAAGTATGGCCGTTTCGTTATGAGGGGCAAGATCGATATCAGCTCAGGCTTATGGCCTGCGTGGTGGACCTTAGGAGTAAGCGGCAGATGGCCGGCAAACGGCGAGATAGACATCATGGAATACTACCGAAAAAAGCTGCTTGCTAACATAGCCTGTCTTGGCTCAAATGGCAAACCGGAGTGGTTTAGCAATACGTTTCCCATAGACTCTGTTGGCGGTACAAATTGGGCGTCGAAGTTTCATACCTGGCGAATGGATTGGGACGAAAACAGCATTGGGCTATACTTAGATGATCATCTGCTTAATAGCGTCGAGCTAGCTAAACTGGGAAACAAAGATGACTCTAAAATCAATCCATTTAATCAGCCACATTACATGCTCCTAAACCTGGCTATTGGAGGTATGAATGGTGGCGATCCCGCAAATACCGAGTTTCCTAACCGTTTTAAAGTAGATTATGTGAGAGTTTATCAAAAGAAATAATGTTGGATTTCAGATTCTAATCATCCATTTTTTTAATACAAATCACTGTGTAGCACCGGTTCAGACTAATTCTGGTTTCGGCTTCACTGTCGTTCATATTTTTTTCAGCTTAATATCATTACATAAAACCGCTAAGACTTAACCAGATGATTATTAATAAAAACAATCATCTAAACCAGTGGGTTCACTCACTGTTTAAACAAAGAATTAGTTGCATGGTTATTGTTTTGTCGCAACAGCTAAAACTACTTGAAGCATCCATAAAATAAATTCTTTAATTACTAACTTTTTAAATTGGGGTATTATGAGCAATCATCAATTTTCTGTTTTATTCAATGGTCACCCAGTCTCAGTTACTGGTTTAGAAAACGATACTTATATGGTGCAAGTAACTTATAAACCTTTATGTATACAATTGAAGAACGATGAAGGTGAAGAAATATGGGTTGACACGGAAACTCAACAGGAAACGTATGTAAGTAGTGAACTCGGAAAACTTATTACTGCTCACCTTTGTACTGTTTAAAAAGATATCTTTTTTAATGTAGGCACCAACTTCAGCTCGAAGCTTTGTAGGTTTGGATAAATTAGCATGGACTCAACCGCCAGATCTGTAACAGTGGCGAGTGCTTTTGTAATTGCTTGAGGATAAAAACATTAATTATTATTTTGATTTCCTGAAACCGGTTATTATATTAGCCTGATAAATCTAAGCCACTAACAATTGCTTGCCATTGTTCGGCTGTTGTTTTTAATCCAGTATTTTAAAGAATGTCCTTTTTTTATTGAATAATCACCCGGCAAACCTTGAACCCTGCTAATTGAGTCGTTAGTGAATTTAATTCAGTATTGTTAACCCTGAAATTTGTTTTTACACTTATTTAAGTATTACCATTAAGCGATTAATAGTAGTGATGTGATCATATTTATTATGAGCTAATCGGTGCTAATACTTGCATTTGAGGGAAGCTGGAATTTGTTATCGCTTAATTAGGTCGTGTGCGCTGGAAAATTGGTGATCTTAAAAAAGCGAAAAGGACTGAGGTTTAATTCAGCCCTTTTTCAAAGAATGATCCCCCAATCATTTAAGCGAATTTAGACGACGTGGTGGTATGAATTATTGGTTTAAGATTAATTTAATGATTGCATAAGCAACTAATGCTTTTAATTTTACATTCCTTTATGGAATACGATAAATAGCTCTTTAAAATCCCCCAATCAATAGGAAGTGCTGTAATGGCCTTCCTTTTTTTTACAGATTTATTAAATCCTGACTGTTTACAATTACATTTTCGCATATCCCTCATCTGGCAGAAAATTTAACTCCTGATAGCCGCCTGCATTCGTCAATAAACTTTTCCTGAATTTCAACCTCCGCTGCTGCCTGTAGAGATGAACGGAGCTGGGAAGAATTTTTACACGGGTTTTTGGTAGCGGTTGGTAATTGCAACAAGCAATGAAGGGTTTATCTATGCATTAGGTGAAAAAGACGGAAGCAGGAAGTGGACATTCAGGACCAAAGGGAAGGTTTATAGTACGCCGGTAGTTTCAGGAAATTTTGTTGTAGCACC
>JAOQAJ010000194.1 GCA_025963675.1 Segetibacter sp. | reverse complement strand
GAAAAATACCAAAGGCGCGGACGAGTAGAGATCTAACTCGTTTACTTCGCCCCTGGTTGGGCAGTTTAAATTTTTAACGCAGTTACTTAAAGAAAAAGAGTTAGAGTAAAAACAGACTGTTTTCATCATGTTCATATCCTATTGGTTGAAAGACAGCGATTTCTAGATCACCGATTATTCTATTTCATCCAGCCATTTATTCGCTACTCATTGTAAATTTGTTTATATTGTTGTACCACAAGTGATATGACAATGATAGATGCTTTCATAAAACCGGGATGCGTAGGAGTAAAAAAAAGCAGTTACATCGAATTTCCTATTGCAAATTTGACGGAAGGTCTTAAGGCAAACGCCTATTACTTTAATCATTCAGAATGGGCTGAAGAGTACCTTACCTATTGTCACCGTAGCAATGCTTTTAAAAGTAGATGGCAAGCGGCGTTGAATGGAAGTTGGGATAATAAAATAGTCGTAGATGTTGGATGTGGTCCCGGAAACATTTTTGCCACATTGCAAGGAAAACCGAAATTGCTTATTGGTGTTGATGTAGCTCCCGGATCACTGGAGTTAGCTTCTAAAATCGGTTACACCACTGTTTTGGCAGATGCAAATGATCTTCCTTTTCAGTCGGGTTTTGCAGACGTTGTTACACTAAATGCCACCTTACACCATACTGTTAATATGGCGAGCGTTTTAAAGGAAGCAGCACGATTGGTTAAGCCCGGAGGCGTTTTAATCACTGACCACGATCCACAATTCAGCTCATGGAATTACAAGGGTATAGCAAAAATGCTTTGGAACGCCCGGCTTATTTACTATCGATATATCGGCCGCGGATTTCATAAGTCTAACGAGCAACAAAAGTGGGGACTTGCGTGTGAAATTCATCATAAACCAGGTAGCGGCGTAACTAAAGAACTATTTGACACAACCCTTGGCCCTTTAGGATTTAATCTCCAAATATTTCCACACAATCATAATTTAGGGGAAGAAGTTATCAAAGGGATACCTGGTAAAGCTGACCTTAAATACCGAATCGGAAATATCTTATCGGGTCGTAATCCTTCGTCTAATGAAAGCGCACTAACCCTCATGTGTGTCGCTACCCGCAATGCAAACCTTCAATGAATTCTCCGGTACTTTTTAACGAAAGCGCAGGTCGTATGAAATTAAGCTATTAAAACGTAAATTAAATCTGACAGAAACGTTTAAGCCTAAATAAAAGTGCGTACTCTCGGCGACGGGAGTAACGTGAAATTTACAATTGGCGATGAAAGCCAAATAACCCAGGAAGTTTTTTATTTATCCAAGTTCCCCCTCGATAAACTCTTTTTAGGATGTCATAAAATAACTCCGATTTTTAATTTCCCCTGACAGTATTTGAGAGCGAATTATTAGCTTTGCAAGCCCGCTATTTTTAACCCGTATTTCAACCTTTATGAATCCTAATTCCATAAATATTTTAATTTCCGATGACGACAGAGATGATGTGAGATTAATAACAGAGGCACTTCAGGATATCTTGCCGTCATGCAATTGCATTGAGGCAAGAGACGGGGTTGCTGCATTAAATTTCATAAAAAGCAATGTTCATCCTGACCTCGTATTTCTTGACCTGAATATGCCTTTAAAAAATGGAATAACTTGTCTAAAAGAGATCTATCACCACAATTTACTTCCAGATACCCCTATCGTCATTTACTCGACTTCAAAAGACATGTCAGATATTGACGAATCTTATAAATTCGGTGCGAGATTTTATATAGTAAAGCCGGCATCTTTTACTGAGCTTAAAAGAATTATAAAAAGAGCGATTTCTATACTAGGGAAGCCATTGGCTGAAAGAGTCGATAAAGCGAATTTCGTTTTAATGGAAAGCAGGGTAGCGCAATAAACAAGCACTTGTAAGATGAGTAAAAAAGCAACCCTTTTTTAAAAAGTCCTTATTTATTTACTGCATTCCATACTGCATTAGGTACATCAAGCAAATACTTAAAATCTCCGCGAATTGCTTTTAATGCATAACGTTCCTTTTCAATTTCTGCGCGGGTTCTTAATCCCAGTCTCCTAAAAACAGTTAATGGGTTATTTCTTCCCCTTGCAATATTTGCTAACGAAAGGATCGAAGTGGCTAATGGCAGTACCAGCCACTTTTTATTTACCGTTAAGGCGAGTATAATGCCGGCAATAGTTAATGAGGTCCCTTCCGCCTGCATATAAGTTTCCAAATCAATCTCCTCATCGAGTTCGACTAGCCGTAAGTCAATCTTATCCTGGTCATGATAATAACCATTTAATTGATCTTGTATCGCCACTTCGACAGGGGTAGAATGTTCTAAGGTAATGTCGGTTTCCTGGTGAATATTTTCCATGAATATCTCTTTTTACAGAAGTGTTTCATAATTCATACAAGAGGGCAATTTGAAAATTTGGGAATTTGAAAATGCAATTGAACCTCGCGTACAACAATTGTTGCAGTTGTTATTACAAGTAAATAAATAGCTGTAAATTGTAATATGGAAGTCAGGGAACCACTTGTAGCTAATGGCAAAAAGCATTTTGCAATTACCTTCAAATGGAAGAAGCAGCGGTCGAGAAAAGTGAATATTATGAGGGAGAAATATTCGCAATACCAGGAGCAAAACTTGCACATAATATTATTTCAAGAAATATATTCGGCCAGTTAAAATAAATTAAAAGGCAAAAAATGTCAGCCTTTTACCAGTGACTTTCGTGTTCATGTTGAAACGAATTCTCTTTTTACCTATCCGGACTTATCTGT
>JAOQAJ010000190.1 GCA_025963675.1 Segetibacter sp. | reverse complement strand
TGCCATACCTACTTCTAGTTGCATTTCACTATTTTCCATTATATGTTTTCAGCGGCCAAATTAGTTCTTAATCTACAGTAATATTTAAGGGACAGGAAGTGTTGTTCAAAAAAATAAAAGTTTCAACATGTTATTAAGATCGAGAAGGCCCCATGTTCGGCGATAGGCTTACATGCTGGTCTCTTAAAATCATCGGATCGACAAACGAAGATTTGCCAGTACAAGTGAGTGACACAACGATGTCGCCATAAAAAACCAAAGCTCGTCCCAAAAAAATTACTTCTCTAAATATAGCCCAACCTTTTTCAGGGCTATGTATCCGCTTGCTTTGGTAATGGTAATCTTTACTTTCCAAACGGTTTCTTTTGGGGAATTTGTCAACCTTGCGGCCCTTAGCTCTACACAAGCCGGAAAAGGAGACCCGGCAGTACGAAGAACTTAGCAGTAGACTTTTAAATACCAGACACAGTCTGGGTTTTCATTTGCCTCCGTAGTTGTCCTGCGGAACACTACGGAGAGCAGCAAGGCCCTAAAAAATAAAAGTAAGTTTTCAATAAACACTAATATAAAATACAATAAAAAATGCAGTATAGTAAAATGAAAAGTACAAGCGAGTGACACAACGATGTTGAATATTGTTATTTCGTCGGCTAACAAAATCCTTCCTGTTTTCTTCTATATTCACACGCTAAGTTTACAACGCTTCAATGAAGTTTGCAACAGCTAAAGACAATTTTACCTTGACACTAATGCCTCAATCTTGCGGCGTCAGCCACTTTTACTGCAGGGATACGCTATGCAACTAAAACGTTATTATATCGGGTTACGCATATCTTGTTTGGGCTTCAATTCATATTCCTGTGGAGGAGTTGCACCGAGCAGGTGTTTGACAAAATAATCCCAACGCCGCCGCATCATATAATACGAAAACCCGCCATAGCCGTGCCTGCTATTAGGAAAGATGACTAAATCATAATCTTTATTTGCCTTATTTAAGGCCTCCACCACAAGCAAGGTATTGTAAGGAGGTACATTATCATCGAGCATACCATGCGCCAGCATCAGTTTTCCTTTCAGGTTTTTAGCGTAGTTCTGATTTGCCTGGGCTTCGTAATTTGATTTCCCATCAGGACCGGTAGTAAGCAAGCCGATATATCTTTCACCCCAATCATCCTCATAATTACGATTATCATGGTTTCCGGATTCTGAGATACCGACTTTAAAGAACCCGGGAAAACGAAACATGGCAGCGGCGGTCGCATAACCACCACCTGAGTGTCCCCAAATACCCACTTTATCGAGATCGATATAAGGATATTTTGCTGCGAGTTGTTTCATGCCGGTGACCTGGTCAGGCAATGTATTTTCATGCATGTTTCCATAACACAGATCATGAAAACTTTTTGACCGCAATGGATTACAACTTCCTTCAATGGCTACAACCACAAAGCCCAGTTCTGCAAGTGCCTGGTTATCTCCGTTAGCTACTTCAAAGGACCAACTGCGAATACTTCCACCTTGTGGGCCTGGATAGATGTAATTGATGATCGGATACTTTTTATTCGGATCGAGATTGGTTGGAGTAAACATTAATCCATACAAATCGGTTTGCCCGTCTTTTGCCTTTACAACAATCGGTGTCGGTGCTTTCCAGCCAGTAGCAGTCAAACGCGAGATGTCTGCCTTTTCAAGATTTGCAATCAATTTTCCATCAGCATTACGCAGAACAACTACGGGCGGAACGTCTTGTTTAGAATAGGTATCAATAAAATAGCGGCCGGAAGGTGACAAAGAAATTTGATGGTTTCCATCTTCAGGACTCAGTAAAGTCAGGCCCTTTCCGTCAAACTTAACTTTGTATAAATGGCTAAAATATGGATTGCGGCCTACCTCTTTTCCACCTGCCAGGAAATAAAGTGTCCTGTTTTTTTCATCTACTTTCAGCAATTTTGTAATCGTCCAATCACCTTTTGTTATTTGATTTTTTAGCTTCCCTGTTTCAGCGTCGTATAAATAAAGATGACCCCAATTATCGCGTTCCGAATACCAGATAATTTCATTCGTTGCAGGCAGGAAACGCCAATTGCTACTGCCTTGTCCTGATTCAAATTGGGTTGCAACATTCTCCTGGAATACTTCACGAATGGTACCGGTTGTAGCATCTGCTATATAAACCTTTTCCTGCTTATGATCGCGCGAGGTGGATACGAATGCTACACGCAAAGCATCGCTGCTCCATTGCACATCACCAAACTCATTACCACTACAGGAAATATCGTCGCACAACGTACCACGATGCGGGTCTGGTGGAAGCTTAAGGCGAATTACTGTAGGATTATCGACTTCTATAATTACCCGGTGAATTGTAGCGATATCTTTATCGCCCGGTAATGGATATTTCCATGCTTCCAGTTTAGGTTTTCCTACATTGGTAGTCACCAGGTACATATCGCTTACATTTCTTTGATCCTGTTGATAGGTTGCTATTTTTTTAGAGTCAGGTGACCAGGCAACTACCGGGCTTTCACTTCTTTTCCAACCCGCATTGTCAGTAGCATATCCAAAATCTTTGATCCCATCGGTCGTTAACTGTTTTTCTTGGTTGGTTGTAACATCACGAACCCACAAATTGTAATTACGAATAAAAGCGGCACGTTGACCATCAGGAGACAATACTGAAGTAGCGCTTCTTTGCCGCATTGGACTTTCTGTTGCGGCAGCACTATTAGCCTCAAGGTTATTCGTCTCAGCATTGTACTTCCAACTTTTTCCAGCTGCAGAGAAGGTGATCGATCTTCCGTCAGGAGAATAATTGAAAGTCATAAACGGGAGGCGGAATGCTTCATAGTTCTGGCCGGTAGCCGATGAAAGTGCCGAAGCCAGTTTTTGATGATCGAAGGCAATTTTCCGGGTACCACGAGCAGGATCAACCAAAATAAATTCACTTCCTGCGGCCGTTAAAACCCTGTACCAGAAACGTTCTCCAGGTAGCCAGTTTGCTCGTACACTGGCACGATCTATAAGTGGGCTAGTATTGTACACCAACATTTTTTCAGCCCGTTGGTAATCTGCTGTAGTTACAACAGGAGCAACTGCTTGTTGCGCCAAAACACTGCTTGCACAAGTAAAGAAAAAAGTCAGAACAAAGAAACCTGACCGAAAAGATGTATTCATATCTTATAATGTTAGCGTCGAAAAATCAGCATTTTTGAAACGTTGAAAATAAGATATTAATCGTTACAGCTTCAATTTTGAACGTGCTACCGAACGGGATAATTATTTTTGGACCCAGCGGCAAAACCGTTGTTGAACTTCCGTTGCGTCGCACCCTTGTACTTTTGAAACACTATTCAACACATCAGTAATTCTTTT
>JAOQAJ010000187.1 GCA_025963675.1 Segetibacter sp. | reverse complement strand
TTCACAATTTCAGCAATCGTAGCAAAAACTTTTCTTGCATCTCCGTTTCCTGTCAACTCATCAAACTCAATTTCCCCGGACTTAGGATCAATATCACCCATTGCGAGGTTGAACCAATTATATTGCGGAAGTTGCTGGAATAACACACCCTTATAAATAGTCCCTTGTTTTCCGGAACTCATAAACCAATAAGCGTCTTTTTGAAATAGAGATATTTGGTATTTATTTAGTTCCATGTTCGAAAAAAAACAAGTACTAATGTCATTTTAATTGAAGTACGCTTCCTATCTATTCCAAGACCTCAGTTTCTTGTATCAGTCACTAGCTCGCAGCGCGTTCCGGTTAGCTTAGAAATGGGCGTTAATTCAACTTTTCTAAATTCAACTTCCGATCCTTCAGCCTGCAATGCAACCTGTCCTTTTTCTGCCGTGCAGTTGAAACCACAATTAACCAGGTCTCCATTTACCCAAACCTTAATTGATCTTTTTACGCATTCAATAACCATCGTATTCCACTGCCCTACCGGCTTTTCAGATCCATCTGTCAGATTTAATATCCTTCGTCTTTTATTTCCGTTGACACCCCATTCTGCTTTGGGGCCACGCCTTTTTTCCATGTCAGTTACCGAGATGTCTTCTTCTATACACCAAAAATCACCAGCGTTTTCAGTCATCATTTGAGACTCGATTGCTTTAGGAAACATTTTATACAATGCTCTTGGTGTGGAAGCGTGAACCAATACTCCACAGTTTCCGGGCACACCTGCAAAACGATATTCTACCTGCAGTCTGTAGTTTTTGTAAACTGCATCAGTTATTAGGTGTCCACCCGGCTTTCCTAAACTTACAAGCAAACCATTTCTGATAATGAAAGGACTTTTTAACGATTTATCTGTATCCATATCCGGGATATCCTCGTGCCATCCGATGAGATCTTTGCCATTGAAAAGCCTGATCGTTTTTGGTTTGTAAGTGAAAGAAAGAATTGGTATTAGAAAGACGATGAATAAGATCAGCTTTTTCATATGATTATTCGTTATTTTCAAAGTGAAATATAGTACAAAATAAAGCTGCTCTAACAGAACTCTTCGCACTCACAGCATAACATAATTGCAGTAATAGAAAATTTCATCATCAAATCTTTCTTCTGAAATGAGATCAAGACGACAATTTGTAAAAGCCACATCAACAGCTTTAGGACTTCTTCCCTTAGCAAGTTTATTGAATGCACAAAGCAAGGAGAAAATTGAAAAGAAAAAAATTGTTTGTGTTGGCGGACATCCCGACGACCCCGAGAGCGGATGTGGAGGCACATTAGCGAAACTGGCTAAAAAGGGACATGCAATTACAATCATCTACTTAACAACAGGCGAAGCTGGCATCGAAGGCAAGGGCCATGCTGAAGCTGCAGCTATAAGAAAACAGGAAGCGCTGAATGCATGTACCATACTCAATGCAAAACCGATTTTTGCGGGACAGATAGATGGAGATACAATAATGAACAAGATGTGGCTAACCAAAATTCAAAAATTAGTGTATGATGAAAAGCCGGATATTGTATTTACACATTGGCCTCTTGACTCTCATATGGATCACCAGGCAGCAAGCTTTTTAACTATTCAGGCGTGGGTAAGAGCGCAACAGAGATTCGCCCTGTATTTTTTTGAAGTTTGCGCGGGTGAGCAAACCATGACCTTTCACCCTACAGACTATGTTGATATTACAGATACCCAGGAATTAAAAAAGAAAGCTGTTTTCTGTCATACCAGCCAGGATCCTCCCGGTATTTACAATTGCGGTCATGCATCAATGGAAGATTTTAGGGGAAGAGAACTCGGCGTAAAAGCAGCGGAAGCTTTTATATGTATGAATGGAATAAAACAAAGTGCTTTTAATAATTTTTAAAATGTTAGTTGAAAAAGTCAGTCACCTTCTTGTATCTAATTATTTTATAAGAGTTTTTCCAGATGAACTAACTGAATTGGTGTACTAATTAAAAAGGGTCTATTCATTTTGATCACTGATTATCAGGAACAAATAACACGGCGTCTGCATTCACGATTCCTTCTTTTCCGGTGTTCATTATTTTCACATATGGCTTTTCGTCTTTTTTTATTTCATACCTGCCTAATGGTATCCATGATCCGGATGTTTGCCCTGAAATGACTACTGCATTTTTTTCGATCTTAACCTCATTTAACTTGCTGCCATCATTAATAACAATATTTGTAACAGGCGCTGTCTTATCTGTTTTGATGTAATAAGTATAAACCGTATACTTACCACTTTTATTTAATGAAGGTAAAAATTGAACAAACCCGCCACTTGTATCCCCGACACTATTTACAAACCTTGATGGACCAAAACTGCCGGCCTTTTCCTTCTTCCAGTTCCCACCAATCACTACATGTTTTACATCATCATTATCTATTAAAATTTCAGGCTCACTTCCATCAGCTAAAGGATTTCCTTTCAGCAATTGCTGCACCCTTCTTACGTCCACATCCTGCACTGATTTTTTAGTATCGATAGCAATCGACGCGGCCACAGTTGATGATTGTGCAAGAGCCATAAACACCGGTTCCATACGAATGGAGCCATACGCAATGTGGCTCGCAGACAAACATACGGGAACTAATAAGTTTTTACATTCGGTGGGATTTGGAATTAAAGAACGATATGCAATTGGGTAAGGACCAAAGCCACCTTTCTGAATATCCCCTTCATTCTTTACCATTCCATTTACCACAACCCGCTGACAGTTGTGAGAGTCCATCGTATAAGCTGCCATCCCGATTGCGTCGGGTACTACCTCTCTGCCCTCGCAATTATTTTGTGTCATTACATAAGCACCTACCATCCTTCTTGCTTCCCGAACATACATTTGAGGAGTAAAATTGTTATTGTCTGCATACTCATCTTTTGGATAGCCCCATTGCAACATCTCATTTCTCAAGTGCTGAGGTATACGTTCATCGTGGCCAAGGAAATAGAACAATCCTTTCACATAATCTTCGTGTTGTTTTGCAATTTTTTTTCTTGCCTTGTAATCACCATCAGGATAATTGTAGTTCATGCCAATCATGTCGGTTGAAAACGCCCCGTTGTTGTTAATGTCGGTCTTTCCATTAGGCATGTGATCGATCTTCAAAACACGATCATTCAGATTGACAGGCTTTTTCTTATCGATGTACCTCACTAATAACTCATAAATTGCCGGATCATAATTTTCAGGCTTAGTTATAGGAATACTGTTTTCTTTTTTATTAGTAAGACACACACGGTAATTATAAGTCTGCACTTTGTTGTCTCCTGTACCTTCAGCCGCCAATACAGCAGGGCTTATTCCCCATAACAATCCACTAGCGGGATTACCAGGAATTTTATAAGGATCGACACCATCAGGAAACTGGTGCGTTTCTTCCACCTGAACACCGTTGAAAGTCTCTTTGTAAAGTGAGTTATCTTCTCGTCCAACTGTATAAGAAACTCCTGACTTTGCCATTAGATCACCTTCGTAAGAACAGTCAATAAACATTTTTGCACTAATGGTTTTATTAGTGGCAGTTGTAGGATTTGATGAATTTTCGATAATAATGCTTTTTATAAATCCTTGCTCTTTTTTGGCAGAAACTATTCTGTGATTAAATAAAACCGGCGCACCTGATCTTTTTATATAATCCAATAAAATATTCTCTGCAACACTGGGTTCAAAAATCCATTGCTCAAACTTTCCATAATGCTTTCCGACCCTTCTATAAAAGTCGAGAGACAAACCAGAAATGGCGTATTTGTTTCCAATATCTGTAAATCCCAATCCGCCGGTTGTTAGACCTCCTACATGTTTTGTAGGCTCAATTAATAGAACTGACTTACCCATCATTTTCGCTGTATAAGCAGCGATAACGCCGGCAGCAGTACCACCATAGATGCAGATATCATAAGTTGACTTTTGTGCAACAAGTTCTAAACTGAGAAACAGGAATAGAGAAAGCAGGTATTTATTCATATGCAAGAATTGTCTTAGCTAATTTAATTCAGCAGTTACCGCAATAAATATAATTGAAAAACAGATCAAGATATCATTACTGAAATATCGGGTTCTTCATTGGTTCAGTTGTAACTACAATCGGACACTCCCAACCTACTCACTTTGAAACTTTCAATTAATGTAATATCTTGTTACAACCACTTCAGTTGAACATAACTAGTTTATTGCAGTTTAAAAAACCAATAGTATGAAAGTATTCATCAGTCATTCCTGGAATGACAAATCTATCGCAGCAGAGATAAACGAAACGTTACAGAAAGATGGTCATGAAGTATGGTTTGACGTTCATCAATTGATCCCCGGAGATCAGATACAGGAAGTGATTGATTCTTATATTATCAAAACTGATGTCGTTGTTTTAGTCTGGACAATCAATGCCCACAAATCAGCCGGTGTAAATGATGAAATAGCCACTGCAAAGAGGTTAGGCAAAAGAATTATCCCGCTTCAAGCGGATGAAACTCCTCTAGACCATCATCCTATTTTGAAAGGTTCATTAGGTATTCCATTAGATGACAAGCAAACTGGCTTGCTCTTGCTTCAACGTGCGCTGTTAATGCTCATGGCGTCTGATTTTAAAGAAGCCTCGTGGTTTAAAGAGGCATTTGGAAATGTAGTAGACCTTGGTGGATATCTTAATTATTCGAACACATTTCGATTAAAGCAAAATAAAAATGATGACGGGTATAAAGAAGAATGGGTAAGCCGGCTGGAAAGGCTTACGAAAGAAAATGAGGAGATTCGTGAAAAACTGCTGCCTAAGATGCAGGATAAAATGCAGACGCTACAAAATATTATGCAACAGCTTGAGAAAGGAAACGCCTCACTGGATGATCTGACAAAGTGGAAACAATGGTGCCAGGATAATGAGGATTTTCAACCTGGTTTGATGAAAAAATTGCAGGAGTTCATCAGTAAAGACATTACTCGGTTGGATAGTGGCGGCGCACCGATAAGTATATTAGATATGGAAATGGTAGCCCGTGCAATCACAAGATTAAAAGCAGCAATTGACCAAAAAAAGGACGAGGCTTATCGGGCAACAGTTGACAGGATAAAGAAGTATGCAGGATTTCTAATGGGCGACAAGACAATTTCATCTATCGCTACAGGCTATCTAAATTATGTAACGACGTCTCCAGGGATATTGCAACAATTAGTACATGAGGCGTCAGTTTCAGAATATGTCGCAGTAAAGGAGAGCACTGTAAAATTAGTTAAGTACCTCGAACAGCAGGACCATGAGAAGGAAATGAACCGTCCGCACCTTGAAGGTTATTTTGATGATGCTTACCTGATCAATAATACAGTTAAACTTTTAATAGAAGCAAAGCTGGTAGAAAAGGACCGGATCACATTAGATTTTGTATCAGTGAATATTATTGACAGATATGTAGGCTTTTTATTAGACAGTAAAATCAGGAACACATTAGAATTAGTGTTACAGGAAATACGCGACTTAATTGGATTGAAAAAAAATGAGATCAATTGGGGGCAGATAGCAGCGTTAATGTTGGGAACTGTGGTAGTAGGTTCTATTGCGTCAAAAATGTCAGGCGGAGTTGCAAAACCAAAAGCGAACTCACCGGGGGATTCAGGCTCACCGTTTTTCGAAGACCAGGTTGCTAGTTTTAGCGCCAGGTATGGAGGCGGCTTAAATGCAAATTCTCCGATACAATATTAAATGTTGCCATTGTTATACTTTCTTGTAATCGTCTATAACCGACATTCTGCTTATTTTTTTCAACATTCGCCTTATCCTTTTTCAATCTCCGACATCATAAATGGTCATGGTTTTATTTTTGTTTCGATTGGCCTAAATAAAATCGCATATTCATTGAACCAGGCATTTAGCAACAACGGACATAGGAATTTTTATCTTATTGCTGATGGCTGTAACGATATTGAGACTATTGATAAAGCTTTTGAGCAAAACGTAAATGGAATCGAGTGTGACCTGTTGGCA
>JAOQAJ010000186.1 GCA_025963675.1 Segetibacter sp. | reverse complement strand
AACTAAAAACCCAAAACTTTCAAAACTTTCAACTAAAAACTCAACACTTTCAAAACTTTCAACTCAAAACCCAAAACTTTCAAAACGTTCAACTCAAAACTCCACACTTCCCCTACTTCAAAGCGAAAGTTGCGTTCACTTCAAATTGAAGCTTTATCTTTTTAAAGTCGATATTCATTGCCGCGTCTCCTGCAGTCTGACCTACCGCTTCTGCTTTCATCATTCTGTTAGCATAAACAGGCGGAGGATATGAACCTATCTCATTTGGCTCATTTATAGTAATTGCGTCTCCCGCCTTTTCATTGATTGCTTCTGCCAGGTAAATTGCTTTGTCTTTGGCCGCTTTTACTGCCTGTATTTTCAACTCGCGCTTAAACGCCTGTAGTTTGCTATGACTTACCCTTGATATAAAAAAGTTTTGAGTTGCTTCATCATCCAGCTTCTGTACGAGTTCATCCATCTTTTTTGTTGTAGCCAATTTTACCTGGTAGGTGATACTTGCCTTTAAATCGGGGTTTCTTTTTTTGTTCTTTTTGTAGATCCACAAGTTACCATCCCAGCCCTGGTAACCCTGTACACTGATGTCGCTCTCGCTTAAGCCAATGCTCGATGCTGCTTTTAAAAAAGCATTTTTAATAGCCTCTATATCTACTTTACCGCCGCCTTTTCTGTCATATTCTCTTAATTCTACCTGTACATAAATCTCATCCGGTACAACTTCCATTTCCGCAACGCCTGATACATTGATGGTTTTATGCTTAATTGGTTCCTGGCTAATGGCATCAATACTCAATAAACTAAATACTGCCAACAAGCCCATAAAAATTCTTTTCATAATAATATTTTTGTAGAAGAGCAATTATTTCAACGAATTACACAAAATAAAAATTAATTGGCTTTGGTCTTAACATTGCATTTACATTTTGTTATTTTGCACTCGCTTTATTGCCGGCAAATTAACTATAATGAGTTCACTCGCTGATAAATTTAAAAATATAAGATTGTTTCGCTCGGTACTGTATGCTATTGTAGGAGTAGTATCGTACCCGATGTTGGCAATGGTAAATAAACTTAAGATTGAGGGAACAGAGCATATTGAAAACCTGCCAAAAGGAAATGTTCTTTTTGTAAGTAATCACCAGACTTATTTCGCAGATGTGATTACTTTTCTCCATATTTTTTGTGCCGTCAAATGGCGCAGGCGTAACAGGTTGGGTTTTCCGTGGTATTTATTAAATCCTTTTACCAATGTTTATTATGTAGCTGCCGAAGAAACTATGAAAGGTAGCTGGATCAGTCGTTTTTTTGCTTTGGGTGGCGCACTTACCGTAAAACGAACCTGGCGTGCTGAGGGTAAAGAAGTGAGACGGGGTCTTGATCCATCAGACACCAGGAAAATTCAGAGGGCTCTGGCTTCAAGTTGGGTAATTACTTTCCCCCAGGGAACTACAAAACCTTTTGCACCGGCAAGAAAAGGCACTGCTTACATTATTAAAAACCACAAGCCTATTGTTGTTCCCGTTGTAATAAATGGCTTCTGGCGGGCATTTAATAAAAAAGGACTTGCCTTTAAAAAGAAAGGTTCACTATTAACTGTGCGATTTAAAGAACCGTTGGAAATAGATTATGATAAACCTGTAGACGCAATCTTAGAACAGGTAATGGATGCAATTGAACAAAGTAAACGGTTTATGCTAAAAGGAAAGCATCACACAATTACCGCTGCTAATAAATGATTACAGCAATTTAAAAAGTTGCAACAAAATATACCATACAAGTGCTACGGTGAGCACACAAGTTTTTGTGGAACACGGATAACACAGATTGAGAGGATTAGGCAGATTACCAGGTAAGAAAACCTGAACCAATCCGTTTTTATCGGAAACAGAGTTAGCAAACTGATATTACCAGGGAAACAATTTATCAATCGGTTTTATCACTTTGATCCGTGTCATCCGTGTTCTATTGTTTTTTAGAAAAAAGATGAGTACACACAGTAGGTACAAGTGAGTGACACAACGATGTTGAAAGATGATATATCGTTTGTCACAAAAAATAAGAAAAAACGGAAATTCTTCTAAAAATTTACTCTTTTATAAAGAGCGCTTTCAGTTCATTAGCATCATCAGGTTTCATTTTTCCACCCAGTATTAATCTTAGTTGTCTTCTTCTTAGTGCACCGTCAAACAGTTGCTTTTCAATTTCCGTTTCTGTGATCACTGGCGCTACCGACCTTGGTTTACCGGTTGGATCAAGCGCAACAAAAGTAAAGTATGCTTCGTTGCTCTCATACCGATATTGATGCAACATATCTTCACCCCATACCTTCAGGTGTATTTCCATTGACGTATTAAATGCCCGGGTAATTTTTGCTTCAATATGTACGACGTTTCCAAGTTTTATTGGGTTCTTAAAACTGAGATTATCGACGCTGGCTGTCATGCACGGAAAATTACAATGTCGTGCTGCGGCCATGCTGGCGGCAATATCCATCCAGTACATCAACCTGCCTCCCATTAAATTTCCGAAAGTATTTGTATCGTTAGGTAATACCAGTTCGTTCATTATTATAAAGCTATCGTTTGCTTTCCTGCCTTCCATTAATACAATTTTTGCGAAGGTAATCACCAATGCCGAAATGAATACATTATATGTAACGCAGCGAGTTTTCAAAAAAAATGCTCTTTGCTTATACAACAATAATTTAATGGTCACGTTGTAAAGCAAAGTATTCGCTCCGACGCCGGAAAAGTGTTTCAAAAAATTATTATAGTGAAAAGCAAACAAAGCTTTTAAAACCGATAATTTTTTACTTCTGCAAGCTCTACCGATATTCGCTGTGAAATTGCCTGAAATTCTATGGATATCTCGTTTGATAATAATGAAAATGCCTTTGCATATAAAACAGATAAAGAGCTGAAGACGGCTCGTTTTCTTTTTTCATCAATGGGTTTTCAATGGGTCGTAGATGCAGGTGTCAGACTTACTCCATTCGCAATGAAAACAGGGCTACCTGTTCGCGGCTTAATTCGCAAAACAATTTTTAAGCAATTTGTAGGTGGTGAGACGCTTGAAGAAACAGGCGCTATCGGCGATACACTTCAAAAATTTGGCGTCGACGTTATACTTGATTTTGGTATTGAGGGTAAAGAAGGGGAAGCCAATTTTGAACACGCAACCGAAGAATTTATAAGAGTTATCAACTATGCCGCTTCGCGTACTAATATTCCATTTGTAAGTATAAAAGTAACCGGGTTTGCTCGTTTTAAACTACTTGAAAGACTACATGAAGCTCCGCGTTTACGTTCGGGAATACACGACAACGAAGCTGAAATAGATGAATGGCAACGGGTAAAAGATAGAATGTATCGCATATGTGCGGTGGCAGCAGAGAAAAATATTGGTGTACTTGTCGATGCCGAAGAAAGCTGGATACAAGACCCTGTTGATCGCCTCACCATCGAGATGATGGAGATTTTCAATAAAGAAAAACCTATTGTCTATAATACCATCCAACTGTACAGGCATGACAGGCTTGATTTCTTAAAGCTATCTTACCGAATAGCCCAGCAACAGCAATTTAAATTAGGGGTTAAGTTGGTAAGGGGCGCTTATATGGAAAAGGAAAGGTCACGTGCCGCATCAAGAGGAGTACTATCACCCATACAACCCGACAAGCAAAGTACAGATCGCGATTATGATGCAGCTGTGAATTTCTCGCTCACTAACATAGATAATATTGCCTGTATTGTTGCAACCCATAACGAAAAAAGCAATCTCGCAGCGGTAGCATTGATGGAAGAAAAAAGCATTCCTTTTAAACACCGCCATATTCATTTTTCGCAGTTATATGGCATGGGTGATCACATCACTTTTAACCTGGCAAAAGCCGGATTATCAGTGAGCAAATACTTGCCTTTTGGACCAATAACAGACGTAATTCCCTACCTAATGCGACGGGCGCAGGAAAACAGCAGCGTAAGCGGACAAACAGGACGAGAGCTTGCGCTGATAAAAAAAGAATTGGAACGAAGAAAACAAAAGTAATTTTTTTGTTCCCGGCATTTGCGCCCTGATTATTCATCGTTGCGTCGCAGTACGTTCGTCTGACAAACTCTGTTTGGCTTTTTCCACAATTGATTTTGCATTTCTCCCCATAATGTGAATCTGCATTACAGTTACAACTGCTATGCGTAATTTGCGGTCCTATGCAACAGTATCATCAACTTCTTCAGCATATTTTAGATAACGGAGTTACAAAAACTGACAGGACCGGCACAGGGACAATGAGTGTATTTGGCTACCAAATGCGTTTTGACCTAAATGCTGGTTTTCCAATGGTAACAACAAAAAAGCTTCATTTAAAAAGTATCGTTTATGAATTGCTTTGGTTTCTAAATGGTGATACAAATATTAAGTATCTGAATGAAAACGGAGTAAGGATCTGGAATGAATGGGCAGATGAGAATGGAGATTTAGGGCCTGTTTACGGTAAACAATGGAGAAGTTGGGAAGGTGCAGACGGTAAAGTGATCGACCAAATCTCAGATGTCATTTACCAGATTAAAAATAACCCGGATAGCCGTAGAATGATTGTAAGTGCATGGAACGTAGCCCAGCTATCTCAGATGGCTTTAATGCCATGTCACGCGCTTTTTCAATTTTATGTGGCACCGGCTAACAGCGAAAAAGGGGAAACACGTGGCAAACTTTCCTGCCAGCTATATCAAAGAAGCGCTGACGTATTTTTAGGTGTTCCATTCAACATTGCTTCATATGCTTTACTTACGATGATGATTGCGCACGTTTGCAATCTCGACTGCGGGGATTTTGTTCACACGTTTGGAGATGTACATATCTACAACAACCATATAGAACAGGTAAAATTACAACTTGGCCGCACTCCCTATGCTTTACCTAAAATGAGAATAAATCATGACGTAAAAGATATTTTCAGCTTTAGATTCGAAGACTTCACGCTGGAAAACTATCAACATTATCCTCACATAAAGGCCGAAGTGGCAGTGTAGGGAATAACGGGAATCGCAAGTTGAATGCACCTCTGGTTAGCATCCTTTTAAAAGTAATAACCGTACTCACGAAAAAATAGTCAATAATCATAAAGCTTGCAGCTTGAGGCCAATAGCTTGCAGCCAAAAAACTACCATGCTTCTTTCTCTAATAGTTGCCGCTTCTACAAATAACATTATTGGCAAAAACAATGGTTTGCCGTGGCGTTTGCCAAACGACATGAAATATTTTAAAAATACTACCTGGGGTATGCCAGTCATTATGGGACGAAAGACGTTCGAGTCGATGGACGAACCATTAGCCGGGCGAATAAACATCGTAATAACCAGAAAGACAGATTGGAAGCCGAAAGGCGCTGTTGTAGTTAATAATTGGAACGATGCAGTTTTCGTCGCCCAGGACGCTGATTGTAAAGAGGTTTTTGTAATAGGAGGTGGTGAAATATTTAATGATACTATTAAAAAAGCCGACCGTATATACATGACGAGGATTCATACAATTATTGATGGCGATGTATTTTTTCCTGAAATCAATCAGAACAAATGGAAGCTTATGTCGAAAAGAGATTGCTATGCGGACGCCAAACATAAATTCGATTATTCGTTCGAAGTTTGGGAAAAACATTAAAAATTTTATCGCTACTATTTATCACCGCTAATCTTTCAATTAGCACACTTCTGCAAATCCAGGTGCCATGTATTCTGCTGTTAAGCTAGCTTCTAAATATCTCTCTTATTTTTTGAATGCTTCTAATGGCAAAGGTCATGGTGTTCACTCTCCTTTTGTTTTTGATTTCATTACAAATGTTTTAAATGATAGCCGCACATTTTATGCTTACGAGGAATTAGAAAACCTGCGGCGCGAATTACTATCAGATAAAAGGGTGTTGACAATCGAAGATTTTGGAGCAGGTTCTGCCATTGCTAAAAGCAACCAAAGAAGGGTGGGTGACATTGCTCGCGCTGCGCTAAAACCAAAAAAGTTTGGCCAGTTGATGTTTCGAATGGTGGATTATTACAAAGCCCAAACGATCCTCGAGCTAGGCACCTCTCTCGGTATTACTACCGGGTACCTTGCTTCTGGAAATCTCAAAGGAAAGGTGTATACTTTTGAAGGTGCTAAACAAGTGGCAGAGGTAGCAAAGCAAAACTTTGAAAAGCTTTCATTAAAAAACATACAAGTTATAGAAGGTAACTTTGACCATACTCTACAGCCTCAATTAAATAATATTCCCGCAATTGACTTTGCCTTTGTTGATGGCAATCATCGCAAAGAACCTACTGTTGATTATTTTGAACAACTTTTAAAAAAGGCAACAGAAAGTTCAGTTTTCATTTTTGATGATATTCATTGGAGCGAGGGAATGGAAGAAGCGTGGGAAATGATAAAATCACATCCTTCAGTTACACTTACAATTGACTTGTTTTTTATTGGTCTTGTATTTTTTAGAAAAGAACAAAAAGTCGCACAGCACTTTCGTATCAGGTTTTAAAATTCCGGGTGAAGATCCCTTTCACGCTTCTGCGTTAATTATCTGTTCAATCGATTCTTTTAAAAGAGGGATGTCACTCGTAATTGTATCCCATATGATATCGTAGTCTACTCCGAAGTAATGATGAACAATCTTATTTCTGATGTCACTCATTTCACGCTATTGAACCATACTATATTTAGATTTCATTTCCTGTTGAATTCTGTTGCTCGCTTCGCCAATTATCTCCAGGCTTCTACATACTACTTTTGACAGTCTTTCATCCCTGAACAAAATCATCAAAACTGTCTTCCTGGCTTTCTTTTATTAAATACAAACACTCGTGTAAAATATGTTGTAGCAATTCAACCTGCGAAGGAAACATACGCTACTGTTTTTAATATATGAGGACCAATGTAAGGACTGAGTGATTGCCGAGTTACCAGTTCAACTTTACAGTTAAATAATGCTTCCAAATAATAAGCTAATGACATGAAATTACGGAACGTCTTTTTTTCCTTTTGGAGATCCACCAATAAATCGATATCACTATTTGAAGTTGCTTCGCGCCACGTACGTAAGAACCGAAAAGTCCGATTTCCATCACTCCGTAATCCTTAAGCTGTCGCTCGTGGGCCTGGAGAGTCTGTAAAATTTTGTCCTTTGAAATTCCTTTGTCCATACTCAAAAAAAATTAAATAAGTCAAACGCGCACGGTGGTTGGTCCATACCGAAAAAATGATCAAAGACTTGCGCTAACACCACGTGTCACTTCAAATCATCATATACCTGATATTTGCATGATTGTAAAAATAAAAAGAAGAACGTGCCTCCATTGTTGCCACAGACCTTTATTGACTCTTTGACCTACTTACCAGGTTTTGATAAGGAGGCTTTTATTAATGTTCATGAGGCTTCCAACCAAATAACTTCAATACGTTTGAACCCCTTAAAACCAACGGCGGCTATAAATGATTTGCCGGTCGAAAAAAGTGTGCCCTGGTGCGGGACCGGAAGGTATTTGTCAACAAGACCGTCATTCACTTTAGATCCGGTTTTTCATGGCGGGGCGTATTATGTACAGGAAGCAAGCAGTATGTTTCTGGATCATATGGTAAAAGAAATTTACAAAACTGAAAGTGGACCTGAGCGTGTATTAGACCTGTGCGCCGCTCCCGGAGGAAAAAGCACTTTATTAGCTGCTGCCCTGCCCGACAGTTTTATTGTATCAAACGAAGTCATTAAAACCCGGGTAGGAATTTTAGCAGAAAACATCAGTAAATGGGGAAGCGATCATGTAATTGTTACGAATAATGATCCGAAGGATTTTAAAAAGATCCCAGGCTATTTTGATTTGATGGTTGTAGACGCGCCATGCAGCGGAAGCGGTTTGTTTAGAAAAGATCCTCAGGCAATTAATGAGTGGAGTGAAGCTAGTGTTGAAATGTGTAGCCACAGACAACAACGGATATTGTCAGACACAATCGGTTCTCTAAAGCAAAATGGCTTTTTAATTTATAGTACCTGTAGTTACAGTGTGCAGGAAGATGAAGACATTTGTGACTGGATAACAGACCAATTCAATCTGCAACCAATAAAAATTCAAATGGACACTTCATGGGGAATAGTGGAAACTATTTCAAAAAAACATGGAGCTGCCGGTTATCGCTTTTACCCGGATAAGGTGCAGGGGGAAGGCTTCTTTATAGCTTGTTTCAAACAAACAAATGCCGTAGATAATTTTTATGGCTACCATAATAAAACTGCAATAGCCCCAAAACAAATTCAATCAATTGTAGAACCGTTTCTTAAAAATGGAGCCGACTACTTACTAAGCGATCAAAAAGAAATTGTTATAGCTTCTTTAAAAAAATGGGAAGAAGAAATAGCTACAGTTTCAAAAATTTTAAACGTAAGAAAATCCGGAGTCGCGGTCGGAACTGTAAAAGGCAAAGATCTAATCCCCCATCATGAACTTGCTTTGTCTCATTTATTAAGTGCTGATATTCCATTTGTTACCATGCAAAAAGAGGAGGCACTAAAGTACTTGCGCCGGCAGGATTTGGTTTTTGAAAATGAAAAAAAAGGCTGGACACTCGCCCGCTATGGGGATATCAATCTTGGCTGGATGAAAGTTTTACCCAACCGTGTTAATAACTACTACCCTACTAACTGGAGAATTTTAAAAGCCTAACTTTGCCCATCCCTTTAATGGCTATTTCTTATTCTGAAAACCCATTTTGTATGAAAAAAATCCTTGTTAGCATTTCCTTTTTTTGTTCGGTTTTAGTTGCTCAAAGTCAAAATCTTACTGTTGAAGGCACTGCACCAAACTTATATATCACACATACAGTTGCCCCTAAAGATAATTTCTATAGTGTTGGAAGGCTATATAACCAACCTGCCAAAACCATTGCAACATTTAATAACGTGCTGATGGAAAAAGGATTGACAATTGGTCAACGAATAAAGATCCCTTTAAATTCACAAAACCTCGATGTAAATGGCAATTCAGGGGAAACAGTTTCGCTAACACACATTGTTGCAAAAAGTGAAACACTTGCAAAGATTGGTACCGACTTAAATGTTTCTGCACAAACGCTTAAACAATGGAACAATCTCGCTTCTGATAACATTGCTCCGGGAACACCGCTGATAGTTGGTCATTTAAAGATGTCTTCAAGAGCTGGTATTGCAAAAACCAATGCAAATAGTGCTACCCCTGGTCAACCTGCTGCTCAACAACAGGAACCTGTTGCAGAGATAAAGCAAGTTGTGGCCGAACCCAAAAAAGAGGAAACAAAAATAGCGGTGGCGCACCCGCCGCTGGAAAAAAAGGAAACAGCACCTGTTGTTAAGCAAGAGCCAGTTAAAGAAACAGAAACAGTACAAAATTCGCTCGCAAAAGAACCGGCTGTAAAACCGACTTCTTCAAAGGAGACTCCTGCAAAATCTGAGTCTTATAGTTATTCCACTGCTAACAACACAGGCTCTATCGAAGGGGTTTTTGCAAATACATTTACCACTGAGGCATCACAAAAGTCAATCAATAGTAAATCCGGAGAAGCTGCCACTTTTAAATCTACCAGCGGCTGGCAGGATAAAAAATACTACGTTCTGATGAATGACATTGCTCCGGGTACGATTGTAAAAATAGGTTCAATGGAAAACAAGTTTGTATATGCAAAAGTGCTAGGCAGCATGCCCGACATGAAAGAGAACAATGGTCTTTTGTTGCGTATCAGTAATTCTGCCGCATCTTACCTGGGAATTATCGACCCTAAATTTCCTGTTCAAATCAGTTATTATCAATAACACCTGATCATCTTATAATAGCTTTTTTAACACGTTTTCTTCTAAAGCAATGAAACTAACGAAAAGAGTTGTACGCCTTTGGTCGTACAACTCTTTTCGTTATAGCAGATATTTAAATGTATTTTAAAAAGTTGCCAAATTACTTCATTGCGATATGGACAGCAATGAGAAGCTGAGCTCCTCATTGTTTGGCAGAGACACCTATTGTTTTAATTCTTTTGCAGTTTACCGTTCCTAAAGTTCTTTAGCATAAAAGTCAGGTACATAATAAACCCAAGCACAAACAACATATCGCCACCTCCGGCCACGATTACCATTACCGTTGCCTGCCCTGACAAATAATAGTATAACCAAAAACCAGCCAACACAGTCTTGCCAAAAATGCCTACCAACGCTGTTGCGTAATTTTGAAGAACATTACGTGATACGATATAGTACCCAAAGCCCAAAAACAGAATGAAGAGCCAGAAATTGTAGTAATGAAATTTGAATAACGCATCCGCCGGATAATTAGTTACGTTATAAAAGAGCTTGAGGCTAAACGTAACCGATACTATTCCCAGGACTCCTCCGCCGACGTTCCAAATAGCAGCAACAAGGAAAAACTTTCTATAGAAGGCTACTGCTCTATTAAATTTATCGATTGGCTCATGCTGCATGTTAATTGATTTAATGACTACTAATATAATTCTCGTAATCATTAAATACTAATGGGAAGAACTCGTTATTCTGAAGCGCCATTCAACGGAGGGAGAACCAGAAAAATATACTGCCTGGATCTTAAGCGGTGATAGGACGGCGTAGAGACGAACGGCAACTATACTTTACAAAGAGAGTAATAGCAGTGAAGAGCGGATTGGAGAACCGGAATTTATAGGATTTGAAGGATTAGAGGGAAATAAAAGAACACTACTATGGACTTCTTGCTGATCTAAGTCCGGTAGTTGGTGATAACTGGAAAAGTGGTATTAACAGAATTATTACTGAAAGAAGATATAATTTAAAGCCTTTGCAAAAAAGAAATAGCCGCCGATCAATAGAGATAAAAATGTACAAGTGAGTGACACAACGGAAGTTGAAAGAAGAACAAATGCCGGAAACAAAAAATCCTCTATTTCTAATACTTAATTTCTAATTAAACTATCTTCGCCAAAAATAAATTAGCTATATGAATTTGCATGAGTACCAGGCTAAGGAGTTACTGAAGAAATATAATGTTCCTGTACAGGAAGGCATTGCAGTAGATACCGTAATGGCGGCCGAAGAGGCTTACAGGCAAATTAAAAATGATACGGGCAACAACTTTGCCGTAGTAAAAGCGCAGATCCACGCGGGTGGTCGTGGCAAGGGCAAGATTGTTGGAAAAGAGCAGCGCGGTGTGGCAGTTGGTAAAAGCCTTGAGGATGTTTCGAATATTACGAAAAATATATTGGGTGGTACATTGGTTACCATTCAGACCGGCCCTGCCGGTAAAAAAGTAAGTAAGGTGCTGATTGCTCAGGATGTTTATTATCCTGGTCCAAATCCGGTAAAAGAGTTTTATTTAAGCATTTTGCTGGATCGTGCAAAAGGTCAGAATGTAATTATGTACAGCACCGAGGGAGGTATGGATATAGAAGAGGTGGCGCATAGTACTCCTGAAAAAATATTTAAAGAATGGGTGTATCCGGGCGGTGGATTGCAAGGTTACCAGGCGAGAAAAATTGCTTTTAATTTTGGCCTTTCTGGTGAAGCTTTTAAGAATTGCGTAAAATTTGTAACCAATCTTTACAACGCTTATTGCGGACTTGACTGCAGCATGCTTGAAATAAATCCATTATTTAAAACTGCGGATGAAAAGATCATAGCGGTCGACTGTAAGATGAACCTGGATGAAAACGCGTTGATGCGTCATGCAGATCTTGCAAACCTCAGAGATGTAAACGAAGAAGATGCAACAGAAGTAGAAGCTGGTCAGTATAACCTGAACTTTGTAAAGTTGGATGGTAACGTGGGTTGTATGGTTAACGGTGCTGGCCTTGCAATGGCTACAATGGACATGATTAAACTGGCTGGTGGCGAACCTGCAAACTTTCTTGATGTCGGTGGTTCTGCAAATGCACAGACGGTTGAAGCCGGCTTTAAGATCATCATGAAAGATCCGAATGTAAAAGCAATTCTGATAAACATATTTGGCGGTATCGTTCGTTGCGACCGTGTTGCTTCGGGTGTTATTGAGGCTTATAACAAGCTCGGAAATATTAATATTCCAATCATTGTTCGCCTGCAAGGAACCAATGCAGAGGAAGCTAAAAAGCTGATTGACGAAAGCGGTCTGAAAGTTCAAAGCGCTATTCTGCTAAGTGAAGCTGCAGACCTGGTGAAGAAAGCAGTAGCTTAGTTATTTTAGAGTTGATAAGTTTTGAGTGATATATTCTTATGATCCCACTTCTCAAGTGGGATTTTTTTATGTCCTTAACTGCTTGCAACTATTATACATTGTTGCGACGCTCCGTTCAGCTTTACCTTTCTATGAATCATATCTTTCTCATGTAAGAGCGAGCGTCAGCCTGGTAAGCGAACAAGTACAACCTAACACATCTCTTTTCACTGGCAGATGGACAAAAACGAAACTATTTATCCTCTATATCAAAAGTAACGATCTTACTGCCTGCTAATCCCTCGCGGGTAATGCCTTGAACAAGGATTGCGTATTTACCGGGAACATCAGAAGTGAAAAAGGATATGTTGTGACGACCTGTTTCATTGGTTTTAACAGTCGGAGACCAATACAGAACATTTCTGAAATCAGGGATGCGGCTATTCAGTTTTTCCGGTGTGGTATAGTCGGGTGAATAAAATTCCCGTTCCCTTTGCAAGCCCTCGTATTCAACGATTAAACTATTAGGATCCAACTTATAGCCTCCAAGATCTCCGTCGTACGAACTGTAACTGATAATACCGTCGGTTACATGAGACCCCGAATAATATTTGTGATTGATGATGTCTATCTTTTTGATCTTAAGGGGATCTGTTTCCATAATTTTATTAACGTTAAAAACAGGAACTCCATCAAGCAAGACAAGTGGATCGCTATCGAAAAACGAAAGTGAATTGGGCCGCTTGACTTTGAAGTTGTAAAAAGCAGACTGTCTTCTTACCCGTACCTCTGCAACAAATTCTCTCATTACTTCTTCCATTGTGGTAAACCGCGTATAATCATCGAGGTAGTAACGCTTATCCGGCTTTCCGTAAAAATGAGAAGTGTCTGCATCAACAGGCAAACTGAACTGTTGCTTCACCTGTTTCAAATAAGCGTTTTCAACCTGCGCATTTAGATTCCTGTTTTGCAGCTGTTCCTTCCATTTCGAGGCAAGTGCCAGTTGAGAAGGTGGATGATTTGAAAATTTATCAGAAAACGGGCTCATAAGATCAATCCTATAATTACTGTCTTCCATGTAATTCGTTTGGGCGATCAATTCATTACTTCCATAAAACTTCCTCACGTTGAATAACAACTCTCCCTTGCTATTGCTTACCGCGCTGGCAAATTGAAAGTTCTGGCCGGGAACGCTCAAAAAAGCAGTGATGTTATTTGCAGGTGAACCGGTTCTTTTATCCAATACTTTCCCGGTTACAACAGTCCCTTCCAACTCAGGCAGGAATTCAAAATATGGTTTTTGATCCTGCAATATTTCTTCCCATTTGAATCGCCTCCACCCATGTGTTAGCATTAAATTATCTATTCCTGCCTCGCTTTCGGGATTGTTATTATTAAGATACCAGTCAGCAGATTCGATGGAGCCGGCAAGATCCGAAGTAAGCAATAAATAACTTAAAATACCAGGTTCATCAATCCGCTGTAGGGAGTCCAATAGAAAAGCTGAAACAGACAGATCTGCATCAGGAATATTAGCTTGCTGTTGGTGTGTAATTACTTCGAGATCAACTTTTGTTCTTTGAGGGAAACTTGTTTGCTTAACGCCAATATCAATATCCAGTTTTTTTGACGGCCGTTTAAAATACAATCTTTCACATACAGGTTGACGATCTCTATTAAAAACTGTGAGATGATTGATGCCGTGATCCAACATCTTTTTATCAACCATAAACGAGGCTTCACCGTTCACCATTTTCTGCTGCACCATTGCCTTAAAACGATTGCGGGTATGAACGAAGAGATAAGCGGAATTATTTGAAGGAATATTTGAATTGACAGAAATTTTTAGGCGAGTGGTATCAACCTCGCTGAGCTTCATTACATATCCCTCGTCTAACACTGCAGGCAACTGTCTGATTACCATTTTATCTCCAAAGCGTACCAGTGCTTTGTATTGATTTCCTTTTTTTGGAGTGAAACTGAATTTGCCGATACCGAAATGACCGGGTAAAAATCGTACAAGCGTATCGTTGTTTTGGTTCAACAGATAGCCGATTCCATTAATGCCGGCTCCGTTTTCATTTGTCATTCGAAAAGCAACTACGGTTGGTAGGCCATTTACCATTTGCCCTCCTTCGGGGAAAAAAGAAATGTTTAAAGCTGGTGTGTTGCTAGCTGCGAAGCCAGCATTTTTTAAGCTATTTACAATGGTGATACTCTTCTCAAAATAATATTCAGCAGGAATATTTCTCATCCAATTCGTATAGGCTCTCAGGGTATAGTTGCCTGTGGCTAAAAAGGATGGCAGCATAAAAGAACCATTACCGCTACCGTAGTTCATATCTATTTTGCCTTGTAGAACCGGCTTCGAATCTTTCGTAAGTATCTCTACATAACTAATCTTACTAATGTCAGAAGGTTTATTGAAAACAGCATCTGTTACATACACTTTAAACCAAACAACCTCCCCAACCAGATAGAATGATTTATCTGTATGAACAAAGACTTTCTCCTGCAGGTGTTGGGCACTATACCTGTCAAACTTGTGCACGACGCTGTCGACCGTCTGGGCAGTTACACCAACATGAAATAATATTGTGAGAAAAAAAATAGCGCCTTTTTCCCTTGTCATTCTAATCGCTTTCATTCATAATTTGTTTGTTGCCGGTGCAGTTTTGCTAACTACCAAAAAGGCGGCTTAATGTTAATACCTCCCTGGAGTGTACAATCAAAGCACGCTTTTCGGCTGATCACTATGCCGCCTGTTACAAAATAATAGGGAGCATAGTTAGAATCAGGATAATTGAATATTCGAAAATCGACTGGATTTTGTTGAATGACAATGAGGTCGCAAGTTTCTTGCGAAGCGCCTATAACAGGCCAATTTGCGACTTCTGCATGTTTTATAAAAATTCTTTTCTCCTGAACAGAACCAGCACTTACAAACCCTATCACAGGTTCTTTTTCGTTTGTGAGTGAATGAATGTTGCCGTGCAATTGCGATGGTTGAAGGTCGAACAGACTTCCTGTTCTTTCGGTATTTTTTTGCACGATTTGCCAGTATTGATACGCCTCCTGGGTTAGGGCATATTGTCTCACTAAAATACTATATCGCACACCTATTTTCTTGTCTGTGCGGACGATAGTTGTTATTGGCGCTTTGTTGATTACATCCTGGCTTAATGCTGCCGAGCTCGCTAAGATGATGCTTGTAGAGTTTGCAGTACTCCAGCAATTGTAGATAAAGTTTGTTGAATCCCTGAAATAAATGAGATGATCTTTAACACCTGTAAATGTTTCGTATTGGGCAGTGTATTGCCAGGTCTCGACAAATTCCCACCTGTAATACCTTGTATTGTTTGTAGCATCGTGAGTGTTGGCGTAGATCGTTACATTGTCCTTTTGCTGCCAGGTAAGGCTGTCAATAGGTGGCGATTGCTTTACTGCAACCAGATCTGATTGATACTTTCCACCATTCGCTGTAGAAATATTAAGCCTATATGTTTGACTGTTGCTTAGGGTAAGCGGATTACTTTCATATTTGCCGGGCGATACCTGGTGAAGAGGGTAAGTGGCGCCAGTGCTGCTTTCGATACTTATATTCGCCCCGCCCTCTGCCAGCACATCAAAAGTCGAGTCGCTGATGTTTCTTGCGCGGCTCAGGCTGATAGCAGTGACGCCGTTAGGACTTGTATTAATAAATCCATCTACGACTAAATAATTATTTCCTGAAGTGATGAAGGCAGGCTCGTAAGGCTTTTTGCAACCCAGACTATAGGTTAGAATAAGAACAAAAAATAAGGGTTTTAATAAAAAAGAAAAATGAAGGGTAAATTTGCCTTTTGCTGAATATTGAAAAAAAGGTACAAGAGTGCGACGCAACGATGAAAAATAGTAGCAATTAAGTTTGGACCATAAAAACTCATTACACTTTCTTATGGGGTATGAAGTATAATGAAGCATGCTTAGAATTTAAAATTGTAAGTAATGAATGGTATCATCGATCCAAAAATCGAGAATTGATAACCCTTTATCTTTCCGCTTTCCTGGGTAAAGTAAACGGAATAAGCATTTTCTCTTCCTGTTAAATTGTAAACTCCCGCCGACCATGAATTGTGAATTTTTTGCCTGACCTTATGATTGCCTTCGAGGGTCACGGAGAGATCTGCCCTTACATAATCAGGGATACGGTATTCATTTCTTTCGGAATAATAAAGCGAAGGAGCACCACCAACATTAAAGACCGCAAGTGGCAAGGTAATCGGTCTGCCTGTGCTGTAAACAAAATTTGCAGAAACACTAAGGCGATGTGAAAACCTGTAATTGCCGATGAGGTTGAGGCTGTGAGGTTTGTCAAAATTAGCAGGGTAATAATTACCCTTATTCACGAGTTCACCTGCTATTGGGTCGTCTGCTTTCAACAACGTTCTGGAGTAAGCATAACTAACCCAGCCATTCAGTTTGCCTGATAATTTTTTTATCAATAATTCAATCCCATAGGCCTTTCCCCTTGTATTGATCACTTCTGTTTCGATATGCTTATTGAGTACCAGGTTAGCCCCGCTTTTATAATCGAGGAAATGATTGGTCTGCTTATAATAAGCTTCAAGAGATGTTTCAATCGTGTTTGATTTGAAGTTTTGATAGTAGCCTAAAGAAAGCTGTCTTCCCTGCTGCGGCTTTATATTAGGATCGCTGAGTTTCCATATGTCTGTGGGAGAAATGGCAGTGGTGTTTGAAAGCATGTGGATATACTGCTGCAACGTGTTGAAACTAAGTTTTACTGATGAATTATCAGATAATGCATATCTGAAAGAGACACGTATCTCGGGTGCCATATAGGTTTTAATAAACTTACCCGCACTGTACGCAATCGTGTCTGTGATGCTGTTTTTATCACGGGGAATGCCGGGAGCATATTGATAAATATCACGTGGACCAAGAAAATTAAACATCGAATATCGTATTCCGGTATTGATCGAAAATCTTTGAGATACTGAATATTCATCACCGATATAAACTGCGCTTTCAAGCCCCTTCTCTGCAGCCACTACATCTTTTGTAACCAGCGATTGAGAGCCTACAGGTTCGAAAGAACCGGGATGCAGCTTATAATAAATAGAATTGACACCAAAACTAATGTTGTGTTTGTGGTTAGGAATATAATTGAAATCTGACCGGATGTTTAGCTGGTTGATATCAAAACCAAGCTTATAAGCGTTTACCGGGTTTTGACTGCTTGATACTGCAAAATCGTAGTGATCAGAAACAGCAGTAAAGACATTATTGAATTTATTATTAAAGATGTGTTTCCATTTAAAGCTAACATTTCTGTTACTGTATTTGTAAGTAGTATCGCTGTTTAAATTGAACTGATCCCGGCTAAAATAACCGGTAAGATAAATGGTGTTTTTAGGGTTTATCACGTGGTTGATGTGCAGGTTAAGATCATAAAAATTTGCTTTACTATTGGAGTAAGCTGTTTTTGGTATTGATCTTAACAACCAGTTTGAATAAGTGGTGCGGCCACCGAAAATAAGCGAGGTTTTATCTTTTTTGATAGGACCTTCTATCGAAAATTTACCGGTTAACGGACCTATACCTCCTGATCCGGTCCATTTCTTTGCATTTCCATCTCTTACCGCAACATCGAGCACCGATGATAAACGTCCGCCGTATTTTACCGGTATTGCACTTTTGTACAACTCTATTCCTTTTATTATATCAGAATTAAATGCAGAGAAAAAACCAAAGAGGTGAGACGGATTATAGATCGTTGCGTCGTTGAACAGTATGAGGTTTTGATCGGTTGAGCCGCCCCTCACATTATATCCATTACTGGCCTCGCCAACAGAAGTTACACCCGGCAAGGTCAGTACTACTTTTAAAATATCTGTTTCACCAAATACAACCGGAATTTGTTTGATCTGCCTGATATTTAACTTTTCAAGCCCCATTTGTAATCCCTTTATATTTGACCGCCGGTCGGTTGTCACCACCACAGTTTTTAAAGTAGCTACAAACTCCTGCATCTCAATATTTAGTTTACCGTCTGAATAGATGACCACTTGTCTTTTGGTATCTTTCATCCCAACGCTGCTAATCTGAATTTCATACCGTCCTCTTGGGATCGTTAACGAATAATAACCAAACTGGTCAGTGTTTACAACAATTGAAGGCCTTACGATATATACCGAAGCTCCTGCAATAGCTTCACCATTTTTTACATCCCTTATATATCCCGCTATTGTTGCTTTGCCCGATAAATTGTTTTGTTTTGTGCCTATCTCTATCAGTTTATTTTCAATCGCATTTATAACCTTCTGGTTAGACACTGCTAGCGCGGCAGGTTTAGCGGCTTCAGCACCAGCACCAGCATCATTATTATTAGCAACTTTAGCGTTAAAAAAATCAGGAGATAGCCGGGTTTGAAGGGGAGCGTTGAGAGTAATGAATACACGGTTTCGGTCAATGGAATATTTTAAAGATGTATTCTTTAAAACCTGTTCCAATACATTTGAAAGTCGTTCCTTTTCGAACACTGCCGTTACGACAACGCTATCGGTTTCAGCCTTGTCAAAATAAAAACGGCACTTAGACTGGTTCTCGATCTCCCTTACAAATTCTTCAAAACGTGCACCGTTAAAACCTGCGGTTATAAGCGTTGAGTCCTGCGCCACCACTTGTAAGCAAAACATTATTGACAGACCAAATAAAATGAATTGATTTTTTAATTTCCACATATCATTTGATTAGCCCATTATAAAATATGGCGGTGGCCACAATAGCTTGCGGCGGGTTCTTCTTGTATTGAACACCTCCTGTCCTCAAAAATTTTTTAATTGGCTGGGCTTTGTCTTTGAATACTGTAGCCAGGTCACGCTCAGAATTTACAGAATAATATTTTTCATCTTTATAAATAAAGTACTGGCTATACTGCACAAAAGCTCCTGCCTTATCATCAGGGTTTGGGGTAAGCATTTGTTTTTTGTATCGCTTTGCAAAAGCCAACACATTTTTGTCGTTGTACAGCAGTTGGTAGAAGCCGGAAAACTCGCTATTGTTTTGATCATTTTCATTAAAGCGAATAAACTTATGATCGAGTATAGAAAAATAATCGATCTTATTTTTGATTAGCTGAATGGTATTATTATCGTTCCAATACCGGGCAAGCAGTACGTCATTGACGATATCGTATCGCAGCGGAACGTCTTCGTATAAAACCCCATCATAAAAGACAGAACCGGCATGCATGGTATCTACCAGAAAAAACGGGCTTCCTGTAACTCCCCTACCGAAATACTCGTATTCAATTCCGTTGTATACATGCGCCTTTGCCTGGATTGTTGTAAAATAATTTGCTCTTACATTGGTGATAGCGTTACGATAAAAGACGGAGTCGGCAGGTTGGCAATAACTTTTCGATGACAATAAAAGCCCCAACAAAAACACAAAGCAGCAATGCATTTTAGACATAAAAGTCAGTGTTTTGGTATCATTCCCTTTGAATACCGAAAGGGTCGTCCCCATACTATTACAACATAGTGCTGTGAAACGTTGCAGTAATGTACAAAAAAAGCAGAACTTCTTAAAGTAACATCAGTTCGAACAGCTATGCAATGACCATCGTCTGAAAATATTCTTTTACAATCAGCACATTATTCAATTATTGTTTCATTAATTTATTGAATGAAAGTATCTATATCAGAAACGTATGATGAAATGTCAAAAAAGGCATTTGATGAAATCAGCCAAATAATGGCAAAAAGGAAAAATCCCTTAATCTGTACAGCTTCCGGTGATAGCCCTGCGGGATTGTATAAAGAGATTATAAAAAATTATTCAGATCAGGATAAAACGGCAACCTGGAATTTTGTTGGTCTTGACGAATGGGTTGGCATGAATGAAAATGATAACGGAAGCTGCCACTATCACTTGAACCAACAGTTGTTTCATCCATTAAACGTATCAAAAGAACGACTTTGTTTTTTTGATGGAAGGGCAATTGAATTGGAAGAAGAATGTACTAAAGTTGAAGATTTTATACATGAAAAAGGCGGAATAGATGTAGCCATTGTTGGCGTTGGATTGAACGGTCATGTAGGCATGAATGAGCCGGGCACTCCACCAAAATTAAAATCTCACGTAGCAGACATAGACCCATTAACGCAACAGGTCGGACAAAAATATTTTAAAGAAGAAAAATCTCTGACGAAAGGACTTACATTAGGCATAGCCTCGCTAATGAACGCCAGGAACGTTGTACTAATGGCAAGTGGAAAGGGTAAATCTGAAATTATAAAGCAACTGCTTGAAGTTGAAATATCAGAACAATTGCCAATTAGCTTTTTAAAGAACCATCCATCTTTTTATGTTTTCTTAGACAAAGAAGCGGCATCCCTGGTTGAAGCAAAGAACTATGAATAAGTCAGTAATAGGAATAGATCTTGGCGGAACGAATATAAGAGGAGGGCTTGTTGAAGGCAAGACATTGTCATCAATTACTTCTCAAAAAATAAAAGTTGACGGAACTATCGAAGATGTTTTGCAACAAGTATTTGCATTAACCGATTCAATAATAAATTCGGCAGTTACTGCAATAGGAATTGGTGTGCCCGGACTTGCAGATGAACAGGGAATTGTTTATGATGTATTAAATATTCCTTGCTGGAAAGAAGTGCCTTTAAAAAAGCTAATGGAAGAGCGATATCAGCTTCCGGTTTTTATAAATAATGATGCTAATTGTTTTGCGCTGGGAGAATTTCATTTTGGAAGTGGACAAGGTAAAAATGACATGGTTGGTCTAACGATTGGAACAGGGTTAGGCACGGGAATAATTCTAAATAAGCAGCTATATGCTGGTGCTAATGGAGGAGCCGGAGAGTTTGGAACCATAGATTATCTTGACAAGTGTTACGAATACTACTGCAGCGGCCAGTACTTCAGCAATGTATATGGAGTTGATGGAGAAGTGATTTTTATGAATGCCGAAGCAGGAAATGAAGACGCCATAGAAATGTTTAAGGAAATGGGGTTTCATCTAGGGAACGCGATTAAAACAATTATGTATGCTTTAGACGTTGAACTCATTGTTATCGGAGGTTCCGTAAAAGTGGCATACAAATATTTTGAAGAAAAGATGTGGAAGCAAATTAAAACAAGCTCTTTTCAAAAATCTGTAAATCGATTACAAATTGTAGTTTCAGAATTACCAAATAGTGGCATACTTGGAGCAGCAAGTTTGTGCTACAACCATTAATTTTCGAATAGAATAATCAATTCGAAAAGGTTTATCTAAGCAAGTAAAAAACTGTAACCAGCCTTATTTCATCTTACTCAATTTTAAAACAAATCCTCCGCCCGCGGCCATTTTAATTTTAAACGCATCGCCTTTTTTCACAGCAAATTTCTTAATAACATAATCTGCAGGATAGGTTTTTGCGTTCACTCCATCGATGCAACTTTCAGCAGTATAATCTCCGGAGTCGAGAAAATCTAAAGACAGGGTAAACTCTCTTTCGGTCCAGTCGGTCATGCCACCGATGTACCAGTCGGCTCCTTTTCTGCGGGCTGTTATTATAAAGTCTGAAACCTTTCCATCCAGAATTTTTGTTTCATCCCACGTTGTTGGAATGCCGCCAAGAAAATGCATGAACTCCGGCTCTTTTAACCCTTGTGAAGGATTGCCTGAAAAAAGTTGAATAGGACTATCGTACACCACAAACATCGCTAACTGGTGACAACGGGTTCCTTGTGTCATTACTTGTCCGGAGATCGGCCGGAACTGTTCTTTAGTAGCATTGTTTAAAATACCTGGTTCGTAGTCCATAGGTCCGGCAAGCATGCGGGTATAAGGAAGTGTAACATCATGTTCAGGATCGGGTTTATCAGACCAGATATTGTATTCTGAACCAAGCACGGCTTCCCTCGTTATTGCGTTGGGATAGGTTCGGTTAAAACCTTTTGGCGGGAATGCGCCATGATACATAATCATGATCTTATGATCTGCACATGCCTTCGCGATTCTATGATAAAAGTTCACCATTTTCTGATCATCCCTGTCCATAAAATCCGTCATGATAAAATCTACTCCCCACTTATTAAATTGTTTTAACGCACTGTCTAATTGCCTGTCAAGTGTTGAGCAAAGTGTCCACATGCTGATCTTGATATTCCTGCTTTTTGCATAAGCAGCGATCGTGTCCATATTAATCCCGGGGTTAATATCAAACAGGTTTTGGTAATTACTCCAACCGGCGTCCATCATAATTCTGTCGAAACCAAATTGCTTTACAAAGTCGATGTAATATTTGTAGGTCGCCGTATTTACGCCACTTTTAAAAGGCACATTAAAAAGGTTGACACCGATGATCCATTCATCCGTTCCCTTACCAGGGTTAACCCATGAAGCATCATTTATTCTTGAGGGAGAGCCAAGCCTGTAAACCAAATCATTCCCCGGCAGTTCCTTATCCTCTGTTGCAATCATTAATACCCGCCACGGCAAATCTCTTGTTCCTTTTGTTTTAGCTATATAATCAGCTCTTTTGGTTACGATCGCTTGTGGAAATTCGCCTGCTGTCATTTTTTCTTCCAATGGATAAGTTGCAAATGTTCCTTGCAATGCATCTCCAGTTGTACCTGATAAAAACATCCCCGGATAGTCTTCCAGATCAGATTCAGTGATTCCAATTTTCACTTCATTTCCCGTCCCGACCAAGACCGGTGTGTATGCCAGTGTCTCTTGATCGAGGCTGTCAATTCGTTTCAATTTGTATAATTCCTCAAAGCTTGTATGAAACTTATCTACTTCTTTCTTCAATTGAATTATCGGTAACAAAACGCTTTTCCCTTTATCAAAAGCAAATAAGGCTGTTTCATTTTTGATTACAATTGAATCTTTGAATTTTGTCATTATTCTATAAGCAACCCCATCATTATACACCCTGAAAAGAAGGGTGTAAGGCTGTTTAAAGTCCAGCTTTAATTCATTATAATAATTCGCAATCTGCTTTCTTTTTTCAGGAACAGGCGAAGTAATCGTTTCATTATAAATCTTGACGGTCTTTTTTGTTGTTCTAAGATCATCAGAAAGATTTCTGCCATCGCCTAACAAAAGGTCTATTGTTGAAGGTTGTAGAATGTTGCGACCGTCAATGCTAACTGAATAAGTAAGTCTGCTGGTTAATTGAACATTGACAGAGATTCGACGATCGGGAGACTTAACGGAAATGCTATCTGCTGCAGACAACCTGATAGAGACCAGAACAACCGGTAAAAGGGCAATGGCAAACTTCATAAGCATTTATTAATAAAAACTCTTTATACAACGAACAGTAGAACTTTCTAAAAATAGAAACTATTTAGGTCAGAAGTCATAATGTTGTCAATAACTTATTTTTATACTATCTCGGTGCAATTCGTTTATGCACTGGCGAATTTCCGAACCACTTTTTTACAGGTCTGAATTATATTTTTGAGCAGCAAAAGCAACGCTGAAAGTTTAGCTTTGCAGCTTTATGCAAAATGATATTTTAATAAGAAAAATTGAGTTTAAGGATAATGCAGTCCTGGCCGCTATCATTCGCTCAAGCCTTGCAGAGTTTGGAGCAAATAAACCGGGAACAGTTTTCTTCGACGACACGACAGATCACTTATATGAAATGTTCCAGGAACCTGGAAGTACATACTTTGTTGCAGAAGAAAATGGACAGGTTTTAGGTGGCGCTGGAATCTATCCGTCAGAAGGTTTACCAGCACAAACCTGCGAACTGGTGAAAATGTATTTACGATCTGAAGCAAGAGGCAAGGGATTAGGCAAATTGCTTATTGATAAAAGCCTGGAGTTCGCACAAGGATATGGGTATCTACAAGTGTACATCGAAACAATGCCTGAACTAAGAAGAGCTGTAACCGTTTATGAAAAGTTTGGCTTTGAATACTTAAATGGACCACTAGGAAACACAGGTCACTTTGGGTGTGATGTGTGGATGTTGAAGAAGTTATAGCCCCGCCGGCCGTAAAGGGAGAAGAGAGTTAAATTCCAGGCAGCAAAATTTTACTGCGCGGCTTTAGAGGTTGGGGGCACCAGTTCCACTTCAAAAACAGGGCTAAACAAATAAACCTTCTTTGTCCCCACTTCTTCGCAACGGTATCTTTTTCTCAGCTTTTCGCCTTTTTTAAAAACCCGGCCATCTTTCATTCTAAATAAGCCGTGCGCCGGCACTTCCTCCACAAGCGTTTGACTTTCTCCCTTTGGATCATAGCGCCTTAAAACCCGCATCAGGCTTTCTTCTGCACAGCTGCTTGCCCCAGGGTTATGTAGGGTTGCAAGCAGTTCCTGCTCTATGTCTGCAGGAAATACTTTGCTTTTTATAAACTGTGCCAGTAATTGTCCAAACAAGGTTTTCCATTCCCTGCCGTGCGACTGAACCCGGTTACCATACTTTTCAAAAGTAAGCAGGTGCGCAAGTTCATGTAACAGGGTTATCAAAAATGAAAAACTATTAAGATTTCCATTTACGCTTATGCGATGGTTGCGATTGTTGTGTGCGTTTCGATAGTCGCCCAAAATGCTTTTCCGTTCGCGGGCAACTGTCAAATGCACTTTATATTGCTGCAGGTAAGCAGCTACAGGAAGAAAAGTGTTTGGTGGTAAGTAATCATTAAGTGCCTGTAGCGGATGCTCAGTTTTAGACATTCTTCTTCGCGTTACTTTGTTTCATTATCACAGAGAGCTCCACAAAAGTGTACACCAGGTACAAGCCCATGCAGGCAAATAAAGCAGGTTTATTTAGATTTTTCCCCGAAGCAAAAATGTAGATAAAAGCTGCCGCGGCACACGCAAACAATTTTATCAAAATGCCTGTATAAGCGTTTCTCAAAAATACCTGTGTTTTCTCCGCATGCAACCCTTTGGTCAGTAAATGCATTGACACCATTGTAACAATATATATGAACACGTTCCCGGCGCTAAGTACCTGCCAGTCCAAACCAGCACGTTGTAATGAATTTCTAAACACAAGTATTGCAGCACCAACAATCAGAAAAATAATAACCAGGGGAAAGATACTTTTATTGAACATTTTATTTTTTTGAGGTGTCTTTAATTATTTGCCAAATCATGGCTACCAAAACCAATAATGGCAAAATCCAAACAAGCAATGGGGTCTTGAACGAAAGCCATTGATCGAGCTTCATTCCTGCAAACACGGCAACGCCCAGACCAACCATGAGTTGGGTACCAAGTCCGAGATACTTCATCAGCAATCTGTCGTTTCCCTTATTTGACTCTGTGCTCATAGTTATCTTAAAAAGATCAAAGTTACTTTCAAACAGCTAATAATTCTATGGCTTTGGGTAATGAGTAATTGATCAAGTTTCGATATCGTTAGCGGTCATCCACGCGTGACAGTACTAAATCGATTAGTTTTCTACCGTTTTCCGTAAGTTTGATAAGATGATTGAGGAGAGATATATTGTTGAATTTGGCGCCGATTTTCATGTGTTTGAATTTGATAGTGAAGGTCCGAAAGGAAAGGTCCGAAAAATTATACAATACACTGAAATCAACTTAAAAAACTACTTCAATCTTGGTTTTGGCGACAAGAACCATAAAACCAACGAAATTGATGATTTAGTTGTAACCAATAACAATGATAGTCAGAAAGTGCTGGCAACGGTCGCTGCAACATTATTTGAATTTACAGACCATCATCCAGAAGCTAATGTTATAGCAGTCGGCAGCACGTTGGCAAGAACACGTCTTTACCGAATAGGAATTACAAATAATCTTGAAGCTATTGAAAAAGATTTCGAGATTTTTGGTCTCAAAGGCAAGACATGGCATAAATTCGAGAAAGGTGTAGAATACGACGCTTTTTTGGTTAGGCGAAGAAAATAGTAAATTTGCATTATCATGAAAGAAAAGAAGACAATAAATAAAACACTCAAAGGTTTTACAAAAAACTCAAAGCTTGACAAGTATGCTGACAAGGTATTATTCAAGGATAAAGTGAAAATGGCTAATCATATATTAAAAACTGTCGGACTACCTAAAGCGTAGGAATTGCACGAACGCTAACGAGAATATTGCCAACAGCGGGGCTGGAAGTTGGTCCCGCTTCTTTCGCGGGATTGGAGCAATCGCTGCATATCGCTATCAGCCTTGATGCGGCACGAAAGAACTCTATTGAAGCTCGAATTAATTTTTAATCTTGAATAACTAATGACGTGGGTTGCCAGGCGGATCTTTTCAATTCTCCCACCATCAGCAATGTTGTTCGTTGTGTCACTCACTTGTACTTTTTCCTTTTTATTGAGCTTTTTAAAAATGCATTAAATATTGCCTTTCTAACAGCAGCAGGAATTTTCGGCCTGTAATGGTGGACATTTAACAGGGCTATAGCTACAGAAAACGCAACAGTCACCTTCTTTAGGCTTGAGCCGGGTTTTGCATTTTTTGCATTCGTAAAAAAACAGGCAGGAGTCGGTAGGCATTGTCTCTTCCTGCTGGTTGTTACAAACCGGGCAGGTAATAACAGCCTGAAGTATAATTGAGGTAGCCATCTAATTTTTAATTACAGCTTGAGAAATCACCGTATAGCCGGTGACATTTATAGCAGCGGCAATGCTGTCAATGCAAGTTTTGTCGCCGTTAAACTTAACAAAGCTGGTGGCTTTTTCGTAAGAAGTGTGAAAGTCAACTACACCTGTTACTTTGGCAATCTCCCTATTTACATGATGAATACAACCTTCGCAGCTCATCCCTTTTATTGTAAACTGTGCTTGTGTCAGTTTGGTTTTGACTTCAGTTGAAACGGCTGCCATCTTTGGATTTCCATAAAAAACTTTGGCATAATAAGGAAAGGCAACCATCAACACAGCCAGGAATGTGACCAGCCCTAAGAATGTTTTAGTTTGAAAGAAGGATGCTTTTTCTTCATTCTCACATCCACATTCAACTTCTTTTTTGGGTTTTAGTTTTTGGTACCATGCAAATGCAAAAACCAATATTGTTAATGCAACCAAATATGGCCTTACAGGTTCAATCCATGTTGCTGAAGATGCAAGGCCGCTAACTCCGCCTAATAATGCTAAAACAGGTGTAATACAACAAAGCGAGGCCGCTGTAGCTGTAGCTATTCCGGCAATAAGGCTTTTACTATTTTTTACTGTAGATATCACTGTAGTTGAGGCAAAAATAAAACTTAAGATTTTACAAGTTCCGTAATAAAAGTAAATGTTTGTAACCGGAAGCATTTATCGAACGATTAGTTGTGTAGCTGTCAATAACAAAAAACGAAAAAAGCTGCTCAAAAGGCCGATCGTTAAAACGGAGCGTCGCAACCAAAGTATCACGATGAAACGCTGCTCGTCTCAAAATATTGGTTCTAAAAGAAGATCATGGTAACCAATGAAAAGTTTTAAAAGTCAGGTTATTCTTTAATGGTAGGCTCTTTAGGAACTTTTATAACGGTCGTATCTAAAGGGGTTTCGATATCGCCGGCAAGAACTTTTTTAATATTTTGAAGATACAGGTCTTTGTAGCGCATGCTTTGTTCAAGCGAGTCAGTTTTCATTTTTAAAACCTGCAATTCGCGCCGCGAATGCTTGCTTCCGTAACCTGGCAAATACTCTTTCAAAGGCGTAAAAACTAAAAGCGCGACAGTCAGACTTACCAAAATAACAAAAATGCTGCTGAGCATAATGTACACACTCAGTCTTGATAATTTAAACGTAACAACCTCCTCGTAGGTATCGTCGTTCATAATCACCAAACGGTATCGGTTGCGAAGTTGATTGAGAGAAGTATTGGCCTTTAGTTTAGCCATAATCTAGTGTAAAAGTTAAAGGTAGCAATTGAGGTCGAAGTGTGCAGCCGGAAAAGAAAATAAATGTACTTTTAAACGTTTAACGGTTGTGGGAATAAACAATAAAAAAATACGTTTTAACAGGCAGCCGACAGGTTCTGTGGGCATGAAATGGCTAAGTGGTTTGCAAAAAGAGAAAATTACCGGCCTTATTATATTTAATACCAATATTTCATTTTGAATAAACAGAGGAATTCATACATGCATACAGGGCGTTTTTTAATTACAACTCTTATTTTTCTGTCCGGTTGGTTGGTTGGAATGAGCCAGCCGGGAGCTGAAATTGAAGTTAAAAAACCAAAAAAATATGAAAACCGAAAATTAGCTTCTGAGAAAACAGGGGAGAAAAAATTTACTATTCCACGCAAACTTTACCAGAATACTGTTACCCATTATAATTATTATTTTAATGCTAATAACCGGCTCAACGATCTGGTAAATACAGCTAAGGCTTCTTTTAAGGACGATTATTCTCAACTCCTGCCTTTTTACAATTATACTTTAGACCAAACCTCCCAGAGTAAACAGGATATAGATTCGATCATTTATAAATGTACTGCCGGCATTCTTTTGCATGACCTTCGAAATAGTTGGATCGACAATATGTACCTGGTTTTGGCAAAAGCGTACTTTTTTAGAAATGACCTGGACTCCGCAGGGTTAACACTTCAATACCTGAATTTTTCTTTTGCGCCTAAAGAAGATGGCGGTTACGACAAACCGATAGGAAGTAATGCCAGTAATGAAGTCGGTGAATTTAGTATTGCAACAAAAGAAAAAAACAGCATCTGGAAAAAACTTACCAGCAGGCCTCCAAGCCGCAACGAGAGTTTTATCTGGCAGATAAGAAATCATATCGAGAAAAATGAATTACCTGAAGCATCGGGAGTTATTGAGATTCTTCGCCATGACCCGAACTTTCCCACAAGATTACAAACAGACTTACACGAAGCCATGGCTTATTGGTTTTATAAGCAACAGGCATACGACAGTGCAGCCTATTATCTAAGCGGTGCATTAAGTGAAGCAGCAAATAACCAGGAAAAAGCGCGGTGGGAATATTTGATCGCGCAGATGTATCAATTAGCTGATAAAAACGAAGAAGCGGTAAAATTTTACGACAGAAGTATTTCGCATACCACTGACCCTGTCATGGATGTTTATGCCCGGTTAAACTCTATTCGTATAAACCGAGCCGATAAGAAAGATTACCTGCAGCAAAATATTGACGCCTTATTAAAGATGGCGCGCAGGGACAAATACCTGAACTATCGCGATATCATCTATTATGCTGCTGCAAATATTGAACTCGAAAGAGACAATTACTTAAACGCCCAGGATGACCTTTTGAAAAGTGTAAAGTACACAACAAACAATCCTGCTCAACGCAGCCAGTCGTTCCTTTTATTGGCAGATTTAAATTATAAGCGCAAATCATACTCAGACGCCTACAATTACTATGATAGTACCGACGTAAATATGCTGCCGACACCAGAAGATAAAGACAGGGTCACCTTAAGAAAACCGCCTTTAAAAACAATAGCAGAAAATCTAACTACCATTACTACACAGGACAGTTTACAAGCCCTTGCAAAACTACCTGTTGAACAAAGAGATGCGATTATTAAAAAACAGGCTAAAGCGTTGCGTAAAGCGCAGGGTTTAAAAGAAGAAGATACTCCGGGGTCAAATCCTGCTGTAAAACAGATGCCTGATCTTTTTTCTGAGAACAACAAATCGACTGATTTTTATTTTTATAACAGCTCGGCAAAAGCACGTGGGTTTAGTGAATTCAGGGCTCGCTGGGGCGAAAGGCCTAACGTAGATAACTGGAGAAGAAAATCAGCTTTAGACCGCCAGGTACAAAGAATATCGGATGTTGACGATGTTCCATCAAAAGCGGTCACCGCAGACCAAAAAGTAATTGATAACTCCTACGAAGGTTTGGTGCAAAACATTCCAACAACGCAGGAAAAGTTAGACGCCAGTAACAAAAGTATCATGGATGCTTTGTTCTCTTCCGGTCAAACTTTTATGAATAAACTCGAAGAGTATCCTGATGCAATCGTAGCGTTTGAAGAGTTGCTACGCCGTTTTCCTAATGCACAAAATAAAGAAGAAGCGTTGTTTAACCTTTCTTATGCCTATGAGAAAACTGGTGATAAGGTAAAAGCAGACCAATATAAAAAACAGTTGATTTC
>JAOQAJ010000167.1 GCA_025963675.1 Segetibacter sp. | reverse complement strand
AATTGTAAAAGCATAAATAAAGATAGGAAATCTGCAAACACCTTATCCTGATCTTCACTTTTTTGCTTTTATGTTAGGAGTGTACAATTTGCGATTTGGTGTGTACACCGAAATGAGGCGGCCGCTATAAAAAGATGCCGTACTAGTGAGTGACACAACCAAAGCATCAAAGATGAACGGATGCTGGCAACAAAAATGCTTTATAATTGCCTATGATTAGCATTGTCATTCCAACTTATAATGAAGCGGACAATATTGCCCGGCTTGTTTCTTACCTGGTTGCCAATAGTGGAAAGAATGTTTGCGAAATCATCGTTTCCGACGGTGGAAGTACGGATGAAACTATAAACATTGCGAAGTTGGCGGGAGCAAAAGCAGTGTTGTCTACAAACAAAGGCCGGGCAGCACAAATGAATTATGGAGCATCTCTCGCACATGGCGATATTCTTTACTTTATACATGCCGATACTTTTCCCCCGATAAGTTTTGCCAATGACATTGAAAAAGCCGTATCTAAAGGTTATGCTTTCGGAAGATACCGGACGGCTTTCGACAGCCCTAAAATGATTTTAAAAATTAATGCATTTTTTACCCGTTTCGACTGGTTTGTTTGCTATGGCGGCGACCAGACCTTGTTTATGACTAAATCGCTTTTTAATGCCATAAATGGCTTTAATGAAGAAATGCGAATTATGGAAGATTACGAGATTGTGACAAGGGCGAAAGAGATCGGACGTTATAAAATATTTTCGAAAGCGGCACGTGTTTCGGCACGAAAATACGATACGAATAGTTGGCTTAAAGTACAATGGGCTAACAAAACTATTGTACAGATGTATAAAAACGGTGCGACGCAACAAGACATGGTAAACAAATACAAAGAAATGCTTGTATATAGGTAGATCTGAAAAGCTTTTGATCTTTCGCCACCGTACGCAATTTCATAGCCACTTATATGAAAAATTTAATTACCGGTATTCAACAGGTTGGCATTGGCGTTACAAATGCTGACGAAGCAAAGTATTTGTATAAAGATTTGTTCGGAATGAACGTATTGATTTTTGAAGACCGTGCAGAAGCTTCACTCATGACAAGGTATACCGGAAAGCAGGTACATAAACGTCATGCAATACTCTCTATGAATCTTTCCGGCGGCGGCGGCTTCGAAATATGGCAATTTACATCAAGAACACCGGGACACCAGGGTGAACAACGGTTTGGCGATCTGGGCATATTTGCAACAAGAATAAAGTCTAAAAATGTTGAGGCTGCACGTGAGCATTTCAAAAACATTGCTTCAGTAACCGTATCTGATTTGTTTGCAAGTCCCGATGATAGGCTGCATTTCTGGCTTACTGACCCTTACGGAAATCACTTTAATATAGTTGAAGGCGACCAATGGTTTAAGTCTGGTAAGAGTATTTGCGGCGGCGTAACGGGTGCAGCCATTGGCGTTTCGGATATGACAAAGGCACTGGGGTTTTACAAAGATGTCTTAGGCATCGATGAAGTGATATACAGTGGAACGGCGCCCGCTATCGACCTTCCATTTAAACAGCAGCAAGGTCAACGGTTTAAGCGGGTTCTTTTAAAAAAACAAGTAGCAAATAAGGGTGCCTTCAGTAAACTCCTGGGCAGCGTTCAAATCGAATTGGTTGAAGCCTTAGACTTTACTCCTAAGAAAATTTACCAGGATCGTTTTTGGGGTGACTGCGGTTTTATTCACCTTTGTTTTGATGTGCTAAATATGGATTCTTTAAAAGAAAGATCCCTTACGTTCGGATATAACTTCAGCGTTGACAGCGCGAATTCTTTTTCAATGGGTTCCTCTGCAGGAAGATTTTGTTACGTAGAAGATCCCGACGGAACATTGATAGAACTGGTGGAAACACATAAAGTGCCGATACTTAAAAAGCTAAATTTAAGCTTGAATTTGCAAGCCCGAAAAAATGAAGGACCGTTACCAGATTGGATGATAGGGATGCTTGCTTTAAACAAGATAAAATAGTCGATTTCCTTTTTTGTAATAATTGTTTGGGAACCGGCAATACAACTTTTTTCAACATCGTTGTGTCACTCACTTTTACTTTTAGTTGTTTACTCAGCATAGCTTATTCAACTGTCTTTAACCAATCTTCGTAGATCTTTTCTTTCACTTACAGACAAGTTATAATAGTTGATAGTACGTTCCAAAGCATCCAGCCATACCGGAACTATCAAGGCGAAAAACGGTAGTAGAATAAACACAGCAAAAACGGTAATGCCGCCAAAAACAATCGCAGCAACCGCAGCAATGATAATGGAGTAAACAGGATAAATAATTATTAATGCTCCAAACAAAGCGGAATGATAAAATACCGTTCCTTCAGTCTTCTTTTTTATAAAATTTCTTAAAGGGAAATACAAAGGTAAATGTAGAAGCAGGCCTATAATTGCTGGTATAAAAAGTAAAAGAGCAACAGAAATAGATGTTATGAAACCAACGGTCGAGACTACCACTTTTTTAGTTCCCTTCAATTTGTTAAACGTCAGTTTGCAGCGATGATTAAGGAGCATTTGTTTTTCCCTTAAAGCTGTAATTAATTGCGATTTACCAGCATTTAACAGGAAAAAGTTTGATAATAAAAAAGCGATAACCTCCTGATCATTTTGTGCCGATACCATACCCTTCTCTAACCTTGAATAAATCAATTTATTTAATTCGATAATTTGCTCGCCTTCCGAACTGCCGGCAGGTATTGCACTACGTTGTATTGTCTTCCCAAACTGAATTATTACATTTTTCCGGAAACGGGTAAACGAACTATAGTTTAAGGAAACTGGTAGAATTCGAAAAGCGCTTTCGATCTCCTGTTGCTTCCATGCGTTTAGAGCAATACGGGCACTTCCTTTTTTTAATGCCCTCAGTTTCCATTGATTTAGACAAAGTCCTTCTGAAAAAATCAAAACGATTCCTCCTTTCGTAAGAATCCTGGTACACCTTTCAAAAGTTGCGTCATTCAACGCCAGGTATTCCTTTCCTTCACTTAGCCTATAAATAGGAATCACTTTTAATGCCGATAATATTTTTTTTGCCAAAGGGTTTTTAAAAGCATCTCCTCTCGCCAAAAAATGAACAGGATGTTTAAAATAGGAACCAATCAATAAAGCATCTAAAAAAGAATTTGGATGATTGCAGGCAAGTAATAGTGGGCCTTTTTGCTGAGGATCACACTCATTTTCAAATACAATCTTTCGAAAAAAAATTAGCAGGCCTGATCTAACTAAAAACTTTACAAAGGTGTATAGCACTAATTGCGATTGAATTTAAAGTAATGAAAGTAGGAAAACAAAGCCAGTTAGTAAGTCGTTGGCCAACACCCGGTATTGCTCCTGAAAATAGCCTTCGTCGCGAATCTTATTGTTTTCATTAGATTTTCATTTAAACCATTTTATTTTTTATGGCACTTATTTTGTCTTTTTGCAAATTTGAAAAGTGATTTATGACTAACATAAGAGAGGTGCTCGCCGTTTCCAAAATGTTATTGATTTCTATTTTTTCTTTAATTTTTTTCATAAAACTGGTTCTCTATTTTAAATATGAGAAAGAATGGGATTCAATTACATTTTTTCATTTTACAAAAATTCAACTGAAAATGACAGTTAGTAAAGAATTAAGAAAAATGAGGAAACGCCAAAACACCCTCTCAACGCTTATGTTAATACTCGTGCTATGTTTTGCAGCCGTGGCTTCTTTCAATCTTTTGATTAAAGACTGACAACAGTTTTTGAATGCAACTGGTTATTCTTTTTTATTTACAAATATTGGCTTGGTTTGACTTATTTTTCCTTCATAAAATCAATTAGAGGTTCTCCAATAGTTTACTCGTTTCCCATAACTAATAGTAAATCTTTATCTTAATTTGTGCCTTCACGACTATGTGGCTAAAGGCGTAAAGCGCCGGAGGAGAAGTTTTATTAAATTAAACATTATTGGAATGAATATTTTCAGCCGTCTTTTGTTTGTAAGCATTTTAGTTATTTGTTTTCAAATTGCCCAGTCGCAGGACACACAACTAACTACCTACTGTAATCCTGTAAATCTCGATTACACTTATATGATTTATAATGCTGATAAAAACATTTCATATCGATCAGGCGCTGACCCCGCGGTAGTAAGATTTAGAGGGGAGTATTACATGTTTGTTACGAGATCGCTTGGATACTGGCATTCTACCGATTTAGTGAACTGGACATTTATAACGCCTGAGAAATGGTATTTCCAGGGATCGAATGCGCCGGCAGCGCATAATTATAAAGACTCCGTTTTATATGTTGCCGGTGATCCTTCCGGTTCAATGAGCGTTTTGTATACTGATAATCCTAAAAAAGGAGATTGGAAAGCCGTTCCGTCTATTTTAGGCGACCTCCAGGATCCTGATTTATTTATTGACGATGATGGAAAAGCCTATATGTTTTGGGGCTCATCAAATGTGTTTCCTATAAGAGCAAAGGTGTTAGACAAAAATCATCGTTTCAGTGCTTCAGATTCTACTTATCAATTGTTTGGACTTGATATGAAAAAGCATGGTTGGGAGCGGTTTGGTGAAAATCATTCTGACACTGTTTTGGGAGGCTATATGGAAGGAGCATGGTTGACAAAACACAACAACAAGTACTACATGCAATACGGTGCCCCCGGTACTGAGTTTAATGTATATGCCGATGGAGTTTACATGAGTGATTCGGTACTTGGCCCTTATCGTTATGCTCCCAATAACCCGGTTTTTTATAAACCCGGTGGCTTTTCGAATGGTGCTGGCCATGGTAGTACTGTTGTGGGGCCGTCAAATGTTTATTGGCATTTTGCCTCTGCGGCAGTAAATATAAATGTGGGATGGGAGAGACGTATTTGCATGTACCCCGCCTGGTTTGATAAAGATGGACTGATGTATTCTAATACTTCGTTTGGTGACTATCCGCATCATGCACCAACCATTGCGGGCAAGATGGGACAGTTTACGGGGTGGATGTTGTTGTCATATAATAAGCCGGTTAAAGCATCGTCGTTTTTAGATAAATATCCTGCTACCGTAATTACTGACGAAAACGTAAAAACGTTTTGGGTGGCGGAGAAAAATGACAGTAAGCAATGGTTGGAGATCGACCTTCAGAAACCCGCGGCCGTTTATGCTGTCCAGGTAAACTACCACGATTACAAATCTGACTTGTATGGTAGGGTTCCCAATCTTTATCACCGATATACCATAGAAGGCTCTATTGATGGGCAAACCTGGATCACTTTGGTAGATCGAAGCAAAAGTTTCAAAGATGTTCCAAATGATTATGTGCAGTTGGGCACGCCACAAACAGTGCGATATATCCGTTACAACAATATTCATGCTCCCATGACTAATTTGTCTATTTCTGATCTGCGGGTTTTTGGTATAGGACAGGGAAAGGCTCCATCCGTAGTAAAAAACTTTTCAGTAACGCGACAAGTTGATAGAAGAGACGCAATGATTACCTGGAACGCTCAACCAGGTTCACAAGGCTATAACATCCTTTGGGGTATCGCTCCTGACAAGTTATATAGTTCGTGGATGGTGTACGGAAAAAACGCTCTAAACCTGAAAGCCTTATCTACTGACCAGCAATATTACTTTTCCATAGAAGCTTTTAATGAAAATGGAGTTTCGCAAAGAGTGAAGCCTCTGGAGGTTAAATGAATTTTACTTTAATGCCTGGAGGAGTGATCAACTTCCAAATTTTTTGCTCAAGCCGCAAGGCTTCGTTATTGCAACGGGACTCCACCCGCTTGTTTTCGAAACTGCTACGCATGTTTCGAAATGCTTTCGCTTCGCTCAGCACCCAACCGGCTGATGTCCCTTATGCA
>JAOQAJ010000137.1 GCA_025963675.1 Segetibacter sp. | reverse complement strand
GTGTTGGAAGGTGTCACCGTAAAAGATAACAGGGCCAGAACCGAAGCTGGAAGAATAAATATTGATCCAAGCGTTGCCATACTTAATCCTTCGCCTTTAGGAAATATTGAAAGTCTTATTAAAATCTTTACCGGCAGCAATAATGAATTAACGAGTCAATATAATGTGCGTGGTGGAAGTTATGATGAGAACATTATTTATGTAAATGATTTCGAAGTCTTTCGCCCATATCTTGTCCGTAGCGGGCAACAGGAAGGTTTGAGTTTTATAAACGCCGAGATGACGGAGAACGTAAAGTTTTACAACGGGGGCTTCCAGGCAAAGTATGGTGATAAGATGAGCAGCGTGCTCGACATTACTTATAAGCGTCCAAAAAAGTTTGCTGGTTCTGCTTATATTGGATTGCTGGAGCAAGGTTTGCATTTCGAAGGAACCGCTAACAACGACAAAGTAACGTATCTCGTCGGTTTTCGTAACCGAAGTAACAGGAATTTAGTAAGCAGCCAGGACACCAAAGGAAACTACATTCCTTCCTCGTCGGACATGCAGGCGCTGGTAACTTACCAGCCAAACAGTAAGTGGCTTTTTGAGGTGTTGGCAAATATTTCCAGGAGCAAATTCAACCTGTTTCCTGAAGAAAGCAAATTATCTTCTGCTGTGTTCTCGCCTTTATTTACACAAAATATCGCTGTCGATATAGCCTTCCAGGGACAGGAAAAAGATGCTTACCAAACTAATATGGTTGGGCTTTCTACAACATGGCAGCCGCGGAAAAATTTCAGGCTAAAAGGTATGCTTAGTCGTTTTGAAAATAATGAGTCCGAAAACATTGATATAACCGGCGCTTATCTTTTTGGCGAAAGAAACTTCGACAAAAGCCAGAGCAGTTTTGGCTTAATTGTAAACCCATTAGGTGCAGGTGTCTACCAAAACTTCAGCAGAAATCAATTAAACATACAGGTATACAACGCTTCGTTAAAAGGAAGCCTTGACAAAGGCAAACATTTTATACAATTTGGCAGTAGCATTGAAAGGCAGAAGGTAGCAGACAAACTAAATGAATGGGAGTACAATGACTCAGCAGGGTATTCTTTGCCCTACTCCCCTAACATGCTACAGTTAAATAAGGTCTTAAAAAACCAGGCTAATTTAACTATTGACCGTTTCAGTGGTTTTCTACAAGACAACATTCAACTTCGCGATTCGTCTGCTGTTACTTTACAACTTGGCTTGCGATACAACTACAACACCTTAAACAATGAGTTCCTTTTATCGCCTCGTGCAGGATTTTCCTTTAAACCAAAAAACTGGCAAAAAGACATTGTCTTCCGTGGCTCTGCCGGCGTTTATAACCAGCCGCCTTTTTACCGCGAACTAAGACGTTATGATGGAACTATCAATCGAAAACTAAAAGCTCAAAAAAGCTGGCAAGTGAGCGGCGGGTTTGATTATAACATAAAACTGTTGCAAAGACCAGGAAGAATTACAACGGAGCTGTACTACAAAGGAATGACAGATGTGGTTCCATATGATATAGACAATGTGAGGTTACGTTACTTCGGAGAAAACATGGCGAAAGCATATGCAGCAGGTGCCGAAGTCAGGTTGTTTGGAGAACTAGTTAAAGATGCCGAAAGCTGGATCAGTCTCGGCTTCATGCGCACAAGAGAAAATATTGACAACGACCGTTATTACAACTATAAACTGAACGATCAAAACAAACCTGTCGACAGCACACTTGTCAACGTTGGTAACCTTCGCCGTCCCACGGACCGGATGATTACTTTTGGCATGTTCTTCCAGGATTATTTAAGTACCAATAAAAACTTCAAAGTTTACCTCAACACGTTATATGGAAGCAATCTTCCGTACAACATTCCGGGAAGTGTCAGGTACAGAAATGCATTGGTAATAGATCCTTACATACGTGCTGACCTTGGATTTAGCGCTCTTTTGCTTGACACTGATAAATCGAACCGACGTAGCCATAGTCCTTTCAAAGGCTTTGATAACATTTGGGCAACGCTTGAAATTTTTAATATCATCGACCGACCCAATACGATCAGTTACCTTTTAATCAAAGACTTTGCAAACAATGTTTTTACACTTCCTAATAGGCTAACGCCAAGGTTGTTGAACTTAAAATTGATAGCAAAATGGTAATAACTTCCATGAAGAGTCGTTACATTAACAATCTTTTCCACACCGAAGCAAATACCAGGTGAAGCTAGTGCCTGGCTAAAATAAATAACGCAAATTTTCGTTATTGAACGAATAAAAGAATACTTCAAAAAACATCATTGTATAGAAATGTTTCTTAAGTTACCGTTAGCAACCCAATGCAATTATGGAATAAATACAAGCAGTTAGTACACTCGAATATTTTGTCAGGTTTAGATCATGAAGTAATGGGACTTTCTTACTGGAAAGACCGCTTGTTTGTGAGGATTATGATTTATTTATTCCCGGTTAGCCTAATTGCGTTGCTTCCCAGCGTAATCATGTCAATTATCAGTGGCGTTCCTTTTTTGGCTGTTATTGATATACTCACCTCGTTAGTCATACTAATTATTGCGGTACATCCGTCGCTTAGCTTGCCACTTCGCAAGAGCTTGCTGATTATTTGCCTTTATTTTCTGTCTATTGCACTCCTCTTATATCTTGGATCACGGGGCCCCGGTTTATTGTACCTGCTGACACTTACTATTCTCATTACACTCATATTTTCTGTTTCTGTTGCCTTATTATCTATAGCAATCAACATAGTTATTATCATTCTCGCTGCTTTATTAATTCATTTTAAGCTTTTTCATACTCCACTAACCCATATTTATTCGCTCGGTTCATGGATTGCGGTTTCATCTAATCTTGTCTTTCTTAGTGCGGTGGCAGTGGCCTCTCTCCGCCTGTTGTTTAATGGCCTGGAGGCTACTATTTTTCAAGCAGATAAGTTGCAAAAACAATTGCTTGAAGAGAGCAATGCACTTCAAAGGGCATTTAGATCAATGGAAACAAAAACCCAGGAACTTGAACAGTTCGCTTATATTGCCTCACATGATTTACAGGAACCATTAAGAACAATTACTTCGGTTGTAGATCTTTTAGAAAAAGAATACAAAGACAGGTTGGATAACGGGGCAAACATTTATTTGAATTTCCTTTCCCAATCTTCAGGGCGAATGAGAGCACTGATAACCGCCTTGTTAGACTATTCCATTATTGGTAAAGAAAAGAAAATGGAATTTGTAAGTTGCAATGAACTTTTGCAACAGGTAATAGCTGATCTGCCAGCACCATTCAATAATAAGACACATATCATTGTAAACAACCTGCCATTGTTGCCTGCATACCGGGTTGAACTGAAACTACTATTTCAAAACCTCATTAGCAATGCAATTAAATTCAGAACACAAAACAATCAGTTCGAGGTTATAGTGTCTGCAGAAGAAAACAGCGACCACTGGAAGTTTTCAGTAATAGATAATGGGATAGGTATTGAGGCAAGATACCACAAGAAAATTTTTGGAATTTTTCAACGTATGCACCCAAAATCAAAATATGAGGGCTTGGGCATCGGCTTGTCCCATTGCAGAAAAATTGCAGATTTACATGGAGGAGAAATTGGGGTGAAATCGGAACCGGGTATGGGAAGTACTTTCTATTTTACGATTGCAAAAACAAAAACATTAGATGGGAGTTAATTTAAATTGTGTATTGCTTATAGACGATGATAACATAACAAACTTTTTGCACAAACAGCTTTTATCGAGAACCGGAATTGTACACAACATTATTGCCGTAGAAACCGTAAAAGAAGGTTTGGATGTGCTTACTAAAAATCAAGGATGTGAAAACCCTGAACTTATCTTTCTTGATTTAAACATGCCTGGCCTCACTGGGTGGGATTTTATTGATGAATATAAAATCATCAAACTACGTTGCGGAATAAAAAGCAGGATTATCTTACTATCGTCTTCTGCAAATCCTGCCGACAAAAAAAAAGCCGGCGACATTGAGGAGGTTACCGCGTTTCTACACAAACCGCTCACAGATTCTATGATTAATGAGATCATGAATAAGTATTTTTCGTCTTAGTACGAACCCATACTCTCCATAATGTTCCTGCAGCATCAGATAAATTTCCGCCAGAAAATATCCCATGCGGTTTTGTAATCATATAAACAGTTTTTTTCAAAAAAATCACTTTTAAATACTTACTTTCCCGCATAATTTACTAACTATTGCTAATGAACCATTTACAACCTGCTGATTACATTGTATTTCTAATTTATTTTGTTATAGTATCGGGCTATGGATACTGGGTTTACCAAAGGAAGAAATCTGTTGAAACAAGTTCAAAAGATTTCTTCCTTGCCGAGGGTTCATTGACATGGTGGGCGATCGGCGCATCATTAATCGCATCAAATATTTCTGCAGAACACTTTATTGGAATGTCGGGTTCCGGCTTTGCCTTAGGACTAGCCATTTCGTCTTATGAGTGGATGGCAGCAGCAACCCTAATTATCGTTGCGGTTTTTTTTATTCCTATCTACCTGAAGAACAAAATCTTTACAATGCCGCAATTTTTGTCACAGCGGTACAATGATACTGTGGCAACGCTTATGGCTATTTTTTGGTTATTGGTATATGTATTTGTAAATCTTACTTCCATCATCTATTTAGGAGCTCTTGCGATAAACTCAATATCCGGTATCAGTTTCGAAACCTGTATAATAGGCTTAGGTATATTTTCTATCGTAGTCACATTGGGAGGCATGAAGGTCATCGGCTATACAGACGTAATACAGGTGCTTGTATTAATTATGGGCGGATTGGTAACTTGTTATCTTGCCCTTACTTTAGTATCAGAACGATTTGGCTTCGGTGGAGATATTCTAAAAGGCTTATCGGTTATTAGAGATAAAGCGCCGTCTCACTTTCACATGATTTTCGAAAAAAGCCATCCGTTCTATAAAGACCTTCCAGGCTTATCGGTACTTGTTGGTGGAATGTGGATCAATAACCTAAATTATTTTGGATGTAACCAATATATCACCCAACGCGCTTTGGGTGCAGATCTGAAAACAGCACGTGCAGGATTACTCTTTGCTGCATTTTTAAAACTGCTCATTCCTTTAATTGTTGTTATCCCGGGAATAACGATGTATGTAATGCATCAGAATGGAATGTTTGTTCAGGAAATGGCGGACAACGGTGTTATCAAGCCAGACCATTCCTACCCAACATTAATGAACCTTTTACCAAGTGGATTGAAAGGTCTTGCCTTTGCAGCACTAACTGCAGCTATTGTTGCATCTTTAGCTGGTAAGGCAAATAGCATCTCGACAATCTTCTCTTTGGACATTTATAAAAAATACTTCAATAAAGATGCATCCGAAAAATCACTGGTAAGAACGGGAAGGGTCGCTGTGGTAGTGGCAATGGTTATTGCTGGCATTGTTGCCCCTGCATTAAGAAGCCTTGACCAGGCATACCAGTTTGTTCAGGAGTATGTGGGCTTCATTTCCCCCGGCGTACTATCAATATTTTTGCTTGGCTTCTTTTGGAAAAAATCTACATCAAAAGCGGCCCTCACATCAGCCATTCTTACTATACCACTTTCGACCGCACTTAAATTTTTGCCGTTATGGACAAACGGCTGGTTTCCTGATCTTCCGTTTATGGACCGGATGACCCTCGTTTTCATAATCCTGGTGGTACTTATGATCGTTATCAGCCTCTTAGACAAAAAAGGCCAGGACCCTTCAAAAGTTATTGCTATTGATACAAAAATGTTTAGGGTTTCTCCAGGTTTCATTGTAGCCTCAACTATTATTATTGGCATACTGACCGCATTGTATACGGTGTTTTGGTAGAACGGGATAGAACGTTTTTGAGCATTATAAGGAAATCAGAAAAAGCTTCGTATAAGTAAACAAGCATCCGACATGATTCGGCAATGATCAACCAAATTACAACTGGAAGTAAAAAATAATGAAACAGGGATATAACAAAAAAACCAATAAAACGTATATTTACATATAATAAAAGCTTGAAGCCATGTCAAATACAGCGATACCAGCCAGTGAAGTAAATCCGCTACAAAGCATTGAACAATGGGAAGATGACGTTCTTGTCCGCTATCCTGAAGAAGGAAAACCTGCTAAAGAGAAAGAAAAAACTGAGTTTAGAAATTACGATACTCCCCAAAGAGATACCGTAAGAGAGTTTTACAGGTTAAATCATAAATACCAGACGTACGAATTTGTAAGAGAAAAGCAAAAAGAGTTTTTGCAATTCAATCGCAAGGAATTACCCGTGTGGCAGGCGATGGAATTTTTAAATACATTGGTCGACGACAGCGATCCCGATACAGATCTTGATCAATTGCAGCACCTGTTGCAAACCGCAGAAGCGATCCGCGCTGACGGTCATCCTGATTGGTTTGTGCTAACAGGATTTATTCATGACATGGGAAAAGTGCTTTGCCTGTTTGGTGAACCTCAGTGGGCAGTTGTTGGTGATACTTTCCCTGTAGGTTGTGCATTTTCAGATAAGATCGTTTACCCTGAGTATTTCGCTGCAAACCCGGATACAAAAGACTCAAGGTTTAATACTAAGTATGGCATGTACGAACCAAATTGCGGTTTACGCAACGTGCACATGTCATGGGGCCACGATGAATATTTATATCACATCGTAAAAGACTATTTACCCGAAGAGGCTTTATACATGATCCGTTATCATTCATTCTATTCACAGCATCGCGAGCATGCATATGAGCACTTAATGGATGACCATGATAAGGAAATGTTTAAATGGGTAGACAAGTTTAACCCGTACGACCTCTACTCAAAAAGTCCGAAACCACCGGTAGTATCAGAACTAAAGCCTTATTACGAAGAGCTGATTGCAAAGTATCTTCCTGCAACCATTCGTTTATAAACTTTTTTCTTTTCAATCATTTAAAGGCCATTTAAAAAGTCAATGATAAAATTGATCAGGGGATTATTGTTTTTAATCCTGGTTTCCGTTTGCGCTGTAAACTGCTCTCCGGTTAAAAAATATTCTTCTGTAAATGCCCACTCTCATAATGATTATGAAAATACCAAACCCTTCACCAATGCTTTTGGCGAAGGGTTTGGATCTATCGAAGCAGATATCTTTCCGATAAATGGCAAACTCTACGTTGCTCACAATAAAAAAGATATACAGCAAAAAAACACCCTTAAAGCTTTATACCTCGATCCCTTATTAAACCGCTTAAGCACCGATAAATCACGGAAGGTTAACTTACTTGTCGACATTAAGGAAAATCACAAAGAAGCACTTACCCTACTCGCTAAGGAATTGCAGCCTTTAATTCCATACTTATCAACTCCTGCGGCTCCAAAAAGCATAACCATTAGCATAAGTGGCGAACGGCCCGCGCCTTCAGACTACAAGCTTTACCCCGATTACATTTTTTTCGACGACGATTTAAAGAGACCTCATACTCCCGCCGAATGGAAAAGAGTAAATCTGGTTAGCCTACAATTTGATAAAATAACGCAATGGAAAGGTGATGGTCCAATTCCAACAGATGACTTAAAAAGACTGAAACATACCATTGACAGCGTTCATAAGGCTGGTAAGCCAATTCGCTTTTGGGCTGCCCCGGACACAGTAGAAGCCTGGAAAGAGCAAATGAAATTACATGTTGATCTCATCGGTACAGACAAGATCAACGAGCTTTCAACTTATTTGAAAAAAGGTAAGTAAAAGGCCAAACACCCGGCTCTCAAATCAAGAAGAAGTTATTATGTAAGGTATGAGCCAGGCATCATATCTCTGTCGTAACTTTTCTTGCGTCGCACTCTTGTACTTTTTTTCTTTATTCAACAAAAGCTTCGACTGCTGACACCACGACGATCGGGATAAGCTGACGATCAATTCCTAATTCCTTAAATGCAAATTGTAATTGCTCCCTCTCACGCGAAATCAATAATTCACCG
>JAOQAJ010000136.1 GCA_025963675.1 Segetibacter sp. | reverse complement strand
TAGGTAAGTCTACCTTCAAAATTATCATCAACAGTTCCTCTACTGAATCTATCTACCTTCATTTAGATGCTGTCCCCAGACCTGTACTTTGAATATTCTCAGGATTATAATCTTACGTTACGAATAGCTGTATGCCCATCAGTAAGATCAGATAAACTATATGGTTGCGCCTTTAAGCTATCTCTTTTCATTTGAATAAGTACTCTTTTGCCTGTTCCACTTATGCCAGTAATATCATAAGTGCCCCTGCTTTTATTTTTTGAGACAAACAGCACATCGCTGATACTGACCCAGAATCAAATCGAATAACAGTTCCATTTAATTTGAACTTGATGTAGGGGTGTGCAGAGTCCCTCAAGGCTGTATTCGGTTTAGAGCATTTGTGTACATCCAATTGGTGCACACAGACAAGCAAAAATAATTTTCATAGATTTCTTAAAATCGTTTTTGGTACGATATATAACAGTTAGAACTTTATAACTCATGTAGTTGTTATGACACTCGAGACTTTATACCTAAGAAGCTTTTTATGTCAGCAGATTAGTTTATAGCAACAGTAGTGGCTCAAAAATTATTTTAGTTATTTGAAAGTAACTTTACTAAAGACAAACTAGCCGATGTGTATTCTTGAAAAGTTGAAAGACTAATTCAGGAAGACATAGTAAGAACAAGGGGCAATTCTTTTATCGAAAACGCAAATCATTTAACTTAACCGTTATGGAAAAATTTAATCCTACTTCTGAAGAAGATAAAAGCAGTGCCAAGCAGCTTACTCCTCACGAACTTCTGGAAATACATCTGAAGGACGCAGATCATGTGGTCACTGACGACGAATTAAAAAACCTGAAGGTGGGATCGTCAGCAGAAGATATGGATGTAATCAAAAGAAATTGAGGCAAAAGAAGACGAAATAAAAAGCGATCCACAACATGATAGTCCTCCAAATCCCTATGATGTTCTTAAAAGCTAACGTACTACCAGTAGCATTTTAATAACAACTAATACCGGGAATTCAGTTATTGGTAAGGGTTACTAGTTAATCTATTAAAATAACCGTAGTCCTGACTGCAAACGTTTCCTGGCCAAGTGTATCAAAATACCTCTGGCAAACCGCTTTTGTACCGTATTATCGTACTAAAATAAAGTCATTCGTTGCACATGTCAAATATTGTGTATATTTTAGAATGAGCATCACTTTAGAACACAGATCCACCTTTATGTAAAATGTATTTAAAAAACAGATGGGTAATTTTATTTGTGCTAATAGCTCATAATCCTGCAATTTTTGCACAAACTCATGTTTTTGCTGAGTTGAAGGGAGCTCCATTAAATATCAAAGGATGGAATTTAACAGGGATTGCTAAAGTCGGAAACATTTTAGACGCTAATAATAGTGAATTAATTTTGACGAGAGTTGACAGGTTTAACACTTCCGGGGCGGCTTTTTTTAATAAACCATTGAATTTTGAAAAGTGTAATAGATGGATTGCAGAGTTTGAATTTAGAATTTTTGATGGTTCAAATGCTGACGGTTTAGCGCTTTGTTTTTTAGAGCGGGCACCTACTAGCTCGGGCGGCGGCGGCGGGATCGGCATTCCGCGCGAAAAAGGCCTAAAGATCTGTTTTGATACTCATAGAAATTGTCTGCCTTATCCTACTCCGGTAGTGGAATTAAGATGGGGAGTAGGATACTCCGAATGTTGGAGCCAACCTACTAGCAGCACAATACCCGCACTACGATCAAGTAATTACAATAAGGCAAGGGTTATTTATGATAAAGGGAATATAGCTGTATACCTAAACGGGCAATTGGTAGTCTCTGGGTTTCAGGCTTTTAATTTTAATGGTTATTTTGGTTTTACCTCGGCTACCGGAGAAGCAAGCGATAACCATTCGATAAAGAATGTTACTATTTACACCGATATGCCTGAGCCCCCCGCAGCCGCAGGCAGCAGTCAGACCATATGTTCGGGTACCTTATTAGAATTAGGAACTGGTTCAAATCCGTCGTATTCATATAGCTGGACGCCGCCGGCCAACCTTAGTTCTGACAACATCTCAAATCCCATTTTTAATGCTACAAATTCAACCAACAATCCAAATACTTTTAAGTACTACGTAAAAACAACATTAGCTGCAGGCAACAGTTGTTCGTCTACTGATAGTGTAACGATAACAGTTCTTCCTGAGCCTTCTGTTCATATTTCTGCTTCTGCAACAACTATTTGTTCTGGTAGTGTTGTAAATTTTAAAGCTACTCTTAATAATGTGAGTTCACCTCTTTTCCAGTGGAAGAAAAACGGGGTAGACGTGAAAGGAAATGATAGTATTTATATGGATAAAACTTTAGTTAATGGCGACATTGTAAGCTGTAAAATCACCTCTAATGTTTCCTGCCCCGGCCTAACTGGTATTACAAGTAATGCGATAACAGTAACAGTAATTGAAAATGTTGAGCCTACTATTTCGATTTCAGAGTCTGCTGACAACATTTGCGATCGAACAACAAAAACCTTTTTGGCTTCAGCAACAAATACAGGTACATCGCCGGTTTATCAATGGCAGAAGAACGGGCAGATTGTCGGAGGTTCTACTAATATCTATTCAGCTACCTCTTTAAACGATAGTGATATTATACGTTGTTCTGTAACGTCAAATGCTGTTTGTCTCAGCAAACCAACTGCCCTTAGCAATGATTTTCAGGTTGTGGTAGCCCCAGATTTGACTGTTACTCTAAATAAGGATTCTACTATATGTGACAACAATGGAAGGGAATTAGATGCCGGGAACTTCAAGAGCTATGTTTGGAACAACGGATCAACAAACAAGTCAATCATAGTTAAAGAATTAGGTAAGTACTATGTTACAGTAACTGATGATAAAGGCTGTAAAGCAAGTGATACCACGACCATTAATAAAATTCTTCCTTCGCCAGCTAACTTTCTACCTGCTGATACTTCTATTTGTAACTATGGATCTTTAGTCGTCAAGCCAATTAGTAGTTTTAATACCTACTTGTGGAATACTGGTGACAAGACATCGCCAGTGAGTATAGAAAAAGCAGGTACTTATTGGTTAAAAGTAATTGCTCAAAATGGCTGCGTTGGTACAGATAGTGTTATTGTAAGGGCTAAAGAATGTATGGAAGGTATATATGTCCCAACTGCCTTTACTCCTAACGCTGATGGCAAAAATGATATTTTGAAACCGCTTGTATTTGCCAACGTCCTGACTTTTAAATTTGTTGTGTACAATCGATTTGGCGAAAAAATATTTGAAACCGACCAGGTAGGAAGGGGATGGGATGGTACGACTAAGGGTGTAAGAATGGGAAGTAATGTTTTTGTTTGGGCTTGTTCTTATCAATCCGTTGACGCAAAGCCGACCTATTTAAAAGGAACAGTCATGTTATTGAGGTGACACTCTTACAATTAAGCCTAATTCCCGGAACCTGCTTTTGGGATAAGTTATCCAACATTTTTCTAACATCAAAGAGCGAAGTATTCTTTATGCCTTTGTGTTCTCCAAATAAAAAAGCCTTTAACTATTGAAATCAATAATTAAAGGCTTTAGGGTGTAGAGCGTACGGGAATCGAACCCGTGATTCCTCCGTGAAAGGGAGGTGTCTTAACCCCTTGACCAACGCTCCATTTTCCGTAATTGGAGTGCAAAAATAGGAGGGCTAACCATTCCTGCCAAAACTTTTTTTAAAACTTTATCTAAAAACTTTAATCCCAATCTTTTTGAGATACATAAACATTTGATGGATCTTAGTTTACAGCAGACGCCTACACAGTTAAAACTTGCCTGGAACAAATATTGATACCAAAAAAATATCGTTATTTATCCCACCATTCCTTGTAATTTTGCATAGTTTTTTAAAAATACAAAATTGAAAATATGAGTACAGTTAAAGTCGCCATTAACGGTTTTGGACGCATCGGCCGTTTGGTGTTTCGCCAGATTTATAATATGGAAGGCGTTGATGTGGTAGCTATAAATGACCTTACCAGTCCAAAAGTTTTGGCTCACTTATTAAAATACGATAGTGCTCAGGGTCGCTTCTCAGGCGAAGTTACGAGCACAGAAAATTCAATAGTTGTAAATGGTGATGAAGTTAAAATATATGCACAGAAAGATCCAGCTCAAATTCCATGGGGAGAGCATGGTGTCGACGTGGTAATTGAGAGCACTGGCTTCTTTACAGATAAAGCAAAGGCAGAAGCACATCTGACAGCGGGTGCAAAAAGAGTGGTGATTTCGGCTCCTGCAACAGGAGACCTTAAAACCATTGTGTTCAATGTAAATCACGAGATTTTAGATGGTAGTGAAACAATCATCAGCTGTGCATCATGTACAACTAACTGCCTGGCTCCAATGGCTAAGGTGTTGAACGATACATTTGGAATTGCAGGTGGTATCATGACAACCATTCATGCTTATACCAACGACCAGAACACACTTGATGCTCCGCATCCAAAGGGCGATCTTCGTCGTGCAAGAGCTGCCGCTCAAAATATTGTTCCTAACAGCACAGGTGCTGCAAAAGCAATTGGCCTCGTTTTACCTGAACTGAAAGGTAAGCTTGATGGTAGTGCACAACGTGTTCCTGTAATTACCGGTTCTTTAACTGAGTTAGTGTCAATGTTGAACAAGCCAGTAACTATCGAAGAGGTAAATGGCGCAATGAAAGCCGGTAGTAACGAAAGCTTTGGTTACACCGAAGATGAAATTGTAAGCAGTGATATCATAGGCATTGCTTATGGCTCATTGTTCGACGCAACTCAAACCAAGGTGATGAATATGGGAGACAAACAACTGGTAAAGACTGTGAGCTGGTACGACAATGAAATGAGTTATGTAAGTCAGTTGGTTCGTACTGTAAAATTCTTTGCAGGTCTTATTAATAAGTAAGGTTTTTGTGTAGCCAGCAGTTGTAATTCTATTTATCATCGTTGCGTCGCACACTTTTACAGTTAGCATTTCCCTTAGCAATATAGCTTATGGCAAACCATATAACCGCAGTTTCAACTATGTGAGCTGCGGTTTTTTTATTAAATAACAAATTAAAATAATCAATTAAATGAGCAGCTTCCAACAACATAACTTCTCGGGGCAAAAGGCTTTAATTAGAGTCGATTTTAATGTTCCATTGAATGAAAATTTTGAAATCACTGACGATAACAGGATGCGTGCTGCAGTACCAACGATCAAAAAGATTTTGGGTGATGGAGGCAGTGTTATTTTGATGAGTCATTTAGGTAGACCAAAAGAAGGTCCTACAGATAAGTATTCTTTAAAGCATTTAATTCCACATCTTATCAAGTTATTAGATGGAGCAACAGTTCTATTTGCAGATGACTGCATAGGTGAGGAAGCGACCAGAAAGTCTGCAGGACTAGAGCCAGGAGAAGTTTTATTGCTCGAAAACTTGCGTTTTTATAAACAGGAAGAAAAAGGGGATGAGGCCTTTGCAGAAAAGCTAAGCAAACTGGGAGATGTTTATATTAATGATGCATTTGGAACCGCGCACCGCGCTCACGCTTCTACTGCTATTATTGCAAAGTTTTTCCCTGGAGATAAAAAGATGTTTGGATTGTTAATGGAAAATGAAGTTGAAAGTGCCGAAAAGGTTTTGCATAAAAGCGAGCGACCTTTCACTGCCATTTTAGGTGGGGCAAAAGTGAGTGACAAAATCCTGATCATCGAAAACTTACTAGAAAGAGCTAACAACATAATAATAGGTGGTGGAATGGCTTATACCTTCTTGAAAGCTCAGGGAAAAGAAATTGGTAGTAGTCTTTGTGAAGAAGACAAGCTTGACCTCGCAAACGATTTGTTGGCAAAAGCGAAAGCAAAAGGTGTAGCATTTCATTTACCAAAAGACAGCGTAGTTGCTGATAAGTTTGACGCTAATGCAAACACCAAAATGTTAAGCAACGATAACATAGAAAAAGGATGGATGGGATTGGACATTGGCGAGCAGGCAATAAAAGATTTTGGGCAGGTAATTCTGGAAAGCAAAACAATTTTATGGAATGGCCCAATGGGTGTCTTCGAGATGGAAAAGTTTAAAAACGGCACAAAGTCAGTTGCAGACTATATAGTTGAGGCAACGTCAAAAGGTGCTTTCTCCTTAGTTGGCGGCGGTGACAGTGTAGCAGCAGTAAACCAGTTTGGACTTGCAGATAAAGTAAGTTATGTAAGCACCGGTGGTGGAGCAATGCTTGAATATTTTGAAGGAAAAGAATTGCCAGGTATTGCTGCCATTAAACAATAAGACACAACGGCAGATTTTTTAGATGGCAGATAATTTGCAATAGGTTGACTGTTATAAATCAATAACTTAAATCTACAATTGTAAAAACAATTTAACAATGACAAAAAACCTCACACTTATAATCATTCTTGCAGCCATCCTCATATTGGGCGGTTGTGGTTGTGGAAGTTACAATGGGCTTGTTCAACAAGATGAAGCTGTAAAGAATTCGTGGAACAGGGTACAAAGTGATTACCAGCGGAGAGCCGATTTAATTCCAAACCTTGTCAACACAGTAAAAGGTGAAGCAAATTTTGAACGCGGTACTTTAACTGATGTAATTAATGCTCGTGCATCTGCAACTCAAATGAAAGTCGATCCAAATGATCTAACTCCTGAGAAGGTTCAACAGTTTCAGGCCGCACAAGGTCAATTGTCACAAGCTTTAGGTAGATTATTAGTAGTAACTGAAGCTTATCCAAACCTTCGTGCTAATGATGCCTTTCGCGGATTGCAGGCACAGTTAGAAGGAACAGAGAACAGGATAAAAACTGCTCGTAACGACTTTAACGACGCTGTGCAGAACTACAATACTAAAGTTCGTTCTTTCCCTACGAATATTTTTGCAGGGATGATGGGCTTTAAACAAAGGCAAGGTTTTGCAGCAGAGGCTGGCGCTGAAAGGGCTCCGGAAGTTAAATTCTAAACCTATAATTTTCACAACGTGCCATTGTTTCCGTCTTCAAAAAAAAGAGAGTTCTTTACCCCAGAGCAGCAGCAGTTAATGGTAGATGCCATTCAAGAAGCTGAAAAAAATACAAGCGGTGAAGTAAGGCTATTTGTAGAAAGCAAGTGTAAATATGTAGATCCCGTAGACAGGGCTAAAGAAATTTTCTTTAATCTTAAAATGGATCAAACAAAAGACAGAAACGCAGTGCTTTTTTACATGGCGATAGACGACCGTCAGCTGGCCTTATTTGCAGATGAAGGAATTTATCAAAGACTTGGGGCAAAATACTGGAACGATGAGGTTAGGAAAATTATCGGGGCTTTTACAAAAGATGATTATACCGGTGGTATTTGTGCAGTGATCAATGATATAGGGATCTCTTTGCAAACCGAGTTTCCCTATGCGAATACTGACAAGAATGAATTGCCGGATGAAATAATTTTTGGAAATTAAAATAGTCCCGCAATTGCGGGACTATTTTTTCTTATACACTACATGAAGCGTTTCTTATTTACAATACTATTTATTATTCAGGCGCTTGTTGGCCTGGCCCAAAACATTCCGGCGCGTCCATCTCCACCGCGATTGGTTAACGACTATACTCATACTTTAACCCAGGACCAGCAGTATACATTAGAGCAGAAGTTGGTTGCTTATGATGATAGTACAAGTAACCAGGTGGTAGTTGTAATAGTGGCTACGACAAATGATTATGATCCGGCAGACTATGCGACAAAACTCGGAAGGGCGTGGGGCGTGGGAAACAAAACGACAAACAACGGGGTTGTTTTATTAATAGCAAAAGATGATCGTAAAGTTTTTATTTCTCCGGGTTATGGTCTTGAGGGTGCGTTGCCCGACATTACTTGCAAATCCATTATTGATAATGTAATTACTCCCAATTTTAAGCAAGATGATTTTTACCGGGGCATTGATTTAGGCACTACGGCAATTGTTAAAGCGGCAGCTGGCGAATACAAAGCTCCTGAAGGATATAGAAAACAAAAAGGTAGAGGCGGCGGAGGCAGCATAATTGGAATAATTATTATCATCTTCATTATTTTAATGCTGGTTGGCAGAGGCGGTGGTGGCCGCGGAGGCGGAGGAATGTTTAGCCGAAGAGGATATGGAGGTTTTGTAGAAGGAGCTATTCTGGGAAGCCTGCTTAGTGGCGGCGGAAGAGGTGGCGGCGGCTGGGGCGGTGGAGGAGACTCCGGTGGAGGTGGATTTGGTGGCTTCGGTGGTGGAAGTTTTGGCGGCGGCGGCTCAGGCGGAAGTTGGTAACTCTTTTTAAATATAAATAGGCGCAGGTGATTTGTCACCTGCGTTTTTGTTTACCTAAATCTTTAGCAGCACGAAATTTAATTCATTCAGCTAACTCGTTTATTTCTGTCATCACTGAATAAATTCATTTGTGAATTCATAGTATCTTTCAAACAAATTATACCCCCCCATATGAAATTTTCTATCGTTACAGCTTATGGTTTTTTACTTGCTATATTGTTATTTCCCGTAAAGCAGCATGCACAAGTAATTCAAACAACTGTAAAACAAAACCCTTCAATTAATTATGATCGTTTAAAAAGAATTGATACACTTCTTAACGATTACGTTAATAAAAATTATTTAACCGGTGCTGTAACTCTCGTAATAAAAGATAACCAGCTTGTACAATACAAAGGATACGGCTACGCAGACGCTGAAACAAAAAAGCCAATGCGCAATGATGCGATCTTTCGCATAATGAGCCAGACCAAAGCAATTACCAGTGTAGCAATTATGATACTATATGAGCAAGGAAAACTATTGCTCGATGAGCCAATTGCTGACTTTATTCCTGAATTTCGTAATCCCGCCGTAATAGATAAATACAATGCTGCAGATACTACATACACCACTGTTCCTGCAAAAAGAAATATTACTTTCCGCGATCTGCTTACACATAGTTCCGGTATTGATTATGCTGATATCGGGTCTGCCCGTGGCAATGCCATTTATGCAAAAGCAGGGATTCCTTCAGGACTTGGTTATTTCAATGCAGATCTGCTCGGCAAAATGAAAGCGCTAGGGAAATTGCCTCTCCAGTTTCAGCCGGGTGAAAAATGGCAGTACGGATTAAACACAGACTTGCTGGGATGTTTGGTGGAAGTGATAAGTGGAATGAACCTCGAAGATTTCTTTCGCAAAAACATTTTTGAGCCGTTAGGAATGAAAGATACTTATTTCAATTTGCCTGCTTCAAAAGCCAATCGTCTGGCTTCTGTTTATACTGAAGACTCATTGCATCATATAATCAAATGGAGTCATACTTTTCGTCGTATCGACCCCGATTATCCTTTGATGAAGAAAAAATATTTCTCCGGTGGCGCGGGTTTATCTTCTACTGCTTTTGACTATGCCATTTTTATGCAAATGCTTTTAAATCGTGGAATTTATAACGGTCATAGAATTTTATCTCCAAGATCAGTTGAACTGATGACAAGCCCGCAGCTTGATTTTCTTTATAACGGCAGTGATAATTTTGGTTTAGGCTTCGGCCTTACATCAGCAAAGTCGGCGTGGCAGAATGCGAGAAGTGAAGGTTCGTTTGCATGGGGTGGTTATTATGGAACTACCTACTGGGCCGATCCTAAAGAACATCTTGTTTGCCTGATCATGACCCAACATTCGCCCAATTCACACGGTGATCTTGCGGACAGGTTTGAAGCATTGGTTTATGCCAGTATTTCTAAATAATGCTAAGGTTTTTTAAAAGATAAGTAAAACTATTAGGTGACCGGCAGAAGGATTATATAAACCGGCATTGTTGCGACGCTCCGTTCAACTGCCGCTCATTATTGTTCTTTTTCCATTTTTTATTTTTCCCGTTTCATTGCCTTAAATGTTCGGTCTCTTATGATAACAAACGGCAGATGGTAAAAAATGAACTGTTATTTGAAAGATGATAAAAGTTAAAAAAGTACAAGTGTGCGACGCAACAAAAGTTTATAAATGATCAGATGCCGGCTTCCAAAAATGGTATAAAATAAAGGAGCAGCCTTACAGAGCCGCTCCTTTATTAATTATGTTTTTTTCTATTTCATTTTCTTCTCGAGGTAATCAATTTGCTCCTCTAAAACTGTCGAACTGCCTGCTCTTAATTTAGAAGATTGCTTTTTATTTTTTAAATTTTCTAAAAGTCCGTTTACTTCTGTTTTGAAAGTCGGGTTATAAGGCGCTAAACGGTTCCTAAATAAAATAATCCTATCGATGCCTTTTTTAAAATTGTCAGAATTACTCACGTTACCTAAATAGTTTAAGTAAGCCTTGTACAAAGAAGTCTTTTGTAATAATGTTGCTTTATCAAACTTATTTGTCATTTCTTCAAAATCTGCATCAGTTTTCGCCAAAACCTCAACCTCTAATATCGCTGCTTCTAACCTTCCTTTTACGTCTTTTTTTATCGCCGGTAACAAAGAAAGAGCCTTAGGTGCATCAATTTGAGCCAAAGCCGAAAGCGATGCTCCGGCAACAGTATACGAGGAGTCTTTGACGCCTGCAATGTAGAGATTGGTATAAGCAGGATCGACGGTTCCTGCAAGAACATCTATTGCAGTTGCCCTTACAATTCTTTTTGCATCATTTTTTGAAATGTCTTCGATTCGCTTCAATGCTGCCGCATCAACATCTTTTGCATGTAAGTTTTTAAGCACTCTTTCCCTGATCTCGTAAAAAGGATCATTAATTGCTTTTATAAGAAACGCAAGAGCTTGAGGCTTCTGTTTCTGATCAACTGCGTAGTCTATTGCTTCCCTTCGGTCAACATATTTCTTTGCATTGTTGTACTGAAAAATATATTCGTCTAAAGTTTTGTTTTCCAGCTTTTGCGCCAGCAAAATTTTATCTGCATCAAAATTTATAAGATCAGGTTTATCGCTTGAACTAAAGCTAAACGTGTCAATCCTGTTTCTTACCCAAACCTGTTGCCTGGTTTTAATTCCATTATTATAAATATCAATTGCTACCGGTAAAGTAAATACCTGTTCTCCACTCTGTGTCTGGTTGACAATTACAGATGCTTTTTTAGTTAATTCATCAAAACCATAAGTGATACTTAATTGAGGATGTCCGCTACCATAATACCATTGATTCCAAAACCAGTTTAAATCTTTACCGGTTACTTCCTCAAACGCCAGGCGAAGATTATGAGCTTCAGCAGATTTAAATTTATTTGTGTTTAGGTAAAGATTCAACGATTTGAAAAAAGCGTCGTCACCTACAAAGTTTCTAAGCATGTTTAAAATGCGGCCACCTTTCTCGTACGTTACCCTGTCAAACATGTCCTCTTTATCTCTATAATGAAATCGCACGAGGGATTTGTTTTCGCCCCGACTTTCCAGGTAGTCAAACATCTGTTTATAGTTGTGTTCGTCTCCTGCATCCTGGCCGTGTTTGTACTCGTTCCATAAGGTCTCACTGTAGTTAGCTAAGCTTTCATTTACAGTTAGGTTGCTCCAGCTTTCTGCAGTTACCAGGTCACCAAACCATTGATGAAATAATTCATGCGAAATGTAATCTTCATACTTATTTCTGTCGACTAGTTCCCGGGCATTTTGTTGCAAATATTCTGAGTGCAAGGTAGCTGATGTGTTTTCCATAGCGCCGCTTACATAGTCGCGTCCAACCATCTGAGCATATTTATCCCATGGATAGTCAACACCTAATTTAGTTGAATAAAAGGTCATCATTTCTGGTGTGAGGCCGAAGATTTTCCTGGCTACTTTTTCAAAATCCTTTTCAACGTAATAACTTACTTCCTTTCCTTTATAATTATCTTTTACAATAGCAAAATCACCAACACCCATAAAAAATAAATAGGGCGAATGAGGTAAACTCATTTTCCATGTGTCGGTTCTGGTTCCGTCGATATTCTTTTTTTGACCGGTAAGTTTTCCATTGCTAAGCGTTACATACTTGCCGGGAACCGTCATTGCAATTTCAGAGGTTGTCTTTTGATTAGGCTTGTCGATAGTAGGAAACCAGGCCGACGATGCTTCGGTTTCGCCTTGTGTCCATATTTGGGTTGGCTTATTTTTTTCTTTTCCGGTTGGATTGATAAAATACAAACCTTTGGCATCTGTGATTGCGGCACTTCCTTCTGCTTTTAGCTCATTAGGTTTTGCAGTATAATCTATGAAGATTGTATATGGCTCACCACCTTTATAAGACCTGTTCAACCTAATATACAGCGAAGCATTATCATAATTATAGAGTAAGTCCGTCACTTTACCATTTTCAAAAAGGCCTACTTTTTTTATGTCCATTCCTTTTGCATCAAGTCGCAAAGTGTCTGTATTGTAAAAGTGAGGTTTTAGCGTCAGCCATTCTTTTCCATACAAATAAGACTTTTCATAGTCAAAACTTACTTCCAGTCGGGTATGAACCAAATCATTAACTTTCTCAGAAGTTGATCGGTAAATATTTTTCCATTCCTCATTTCCGGAAGCCGGTTTGAACTGGGCGGTAACTTGTATAGTCGTTATTAAGCTTGCAATTAGCAGCTTTGCTAATAGGGCAGTTTTCTTCATGTAAATACTTTAATAAAAATTTTTGGCAAAAATAACCGCTAAGCATTGTTTTTGTAGTTAGAGGGACACAACGAGAGGTTATAAAATGCCTAATAATGTAAAAACAAGGTTTTTCTATAGCTTTGTCCTAATAAGTAACATAAAAAACAACTTATTTAATTCAATTTAAATGAAGTATCTCTTAAGTATATTTTTTCTTTTCTTTTGTTTGAAGAGCATTTCCGCACAGGAAAAACATTTCCTATTTATTCAATCTGACACAAAACAACCTTTTTATGTTTCTGTAAATGGTAAGTTGTATAGTTCAAGTGCCAGTGGATACCTGATTATTCCTAAACTTACTGAGGGTAACTATAATTTGACCGTTGGCTTTGCTCAGAATGCCTTTCCTGAACAAGCATTTACTTGCAGCATACAAAATAAAGACCTTGGTTTTGAGTTGAAAAATTTGAATGACAAGGGCTGGGGGCTTTTCAATTTACAAACACTTGATCTAACTATGGCTTCCTCAGGCACTTCAGATGTTGTTTCTAAAGCGCTAAGCGAAACTGCAGCGGCAAAAGCGCCACCACCTGTTATTTCATTTGAAAAAAAGAAAGAAACAGTTCAACCGGACAAAACAACAGACACGATAAGTAATTTAGTGGCAAAATCTGACGAAGCAAAAGAAAGTATTGCTAAAGTAGATTCTCCCGAAGCCGCCAGTACAAAGAGTACTGCAGAAGTTACTGTAGCCTCCGTCGAAAAAAGCACAACAGCAAAATATGACAAATCTGGAGATGTAAAGAAAGTGTCAGAAGTTAAAGGCGAAGAAGGTGTACATTTATCGTATGTTGAAGGTTCTGGTAAAACGAAGGATACTATTAATGTAATCATCCCATCTTCACCGACCCCGAGTGCTCCTGAGAATAGCATTAACACTAGCAGCCCTTCATCTACTAAGAACGAAAAGACCCAGGTTGGTAATGAAGCAAAGTCTAACTCAAAGACAGGTGCAGCAAAAGATGAGGTGAAGTTTTTAGATATAGATATGTCGACAAAAAGGGATAGCGTGCAAGTGGTCTTAACACCAAAAGAAAATGGACGAATATTTGAAAACAGTAATTGTAAGAATATCGCTACAGATGATGATTATGCAAAACTGAGGAAAAAAATGGCGACCGAAACGACTGACGACAAAATGATTAGCGAGGCTAAAAAGTTTTATCGTAATAAATGCTTTACCACGAGCCAGATAAAAGGACTGTCAACGTTATTTCTTTCAGATGAAGGACGATTTAAATTTTTTGATGCGTCTTTTGTTTCAGTAGCTGATGCCTCCCAATATGCTTCATTGCAAACCGAATTCATTGATCCCGCTTATGTAACCCGCTTCAAAGGCTTGCTTCAATAGTTACATACAGTTTACAATTTAACTATTGGTTCATGAGGTACTTCCTTGAAGTCTGTTATAAGGGTACGAAATATGCGGGATTTCAAACGCAGCAAAACGCCGATACAATTCAGGGGCAGGTCGAGAAAGCGCTTTCAATCATTCTGCGTAATCCCATTAGCTTAACCGGCTCTTCCCGTACTGATGCCGGGGTTCATGCCCTACAAAATTATTTTCATTTTGATGTAGATATAGCGTTTGACCTGGGTCTCGTTTATAATCTAAATGCCTTATTGCCTTTCGATATTGTTGTAAAAGCTGCCACACCTGTTCCTTCCGATAGTCATTGTAGGTTTTTGGCAAAGTCCCGCCAATACGAATACTTTATCACTCCTGTAAAAGATCCTTTTCTCACCGAAACTGCCTGGTATTATCCTTTTTCTTTGGATATAGACCTTTTGAATGCTGCTGCTAAATTGTTATTTAATTACACAGATTTTACCTCTTTTTCTAAAAGAAATACGCAGGTACTTACAAAGCAGTGCTCCATCATCAAGAGTGAGTGGATCCGTAAAAATGGTAGTCTTGTTTATAGGGTGGAGGCTAATAGGTTTCTTCGTGGCATGGTGCGCGGGCTTGTAGGAACAATGTTGCTTCTTGGAAGGAAAAAAATTTCTTTAGCTGATTTTGAAGCTATTATTGTTGCCAAAGATTGTACTAAAGCAAATTTTGCCACCCCGCCTCACGGTCTGTTTTTAGTAAAAGTAGAATTTCCTTCTATTGTCTAGTTCTTGTTATTCCTTTTAAAATAGTCTAAAAAAATATTGTTTTTTTTAAGTACCAGCACAAGTTTTTATAGCATCATCGTTGCGTCGCAATCACTTCATCTGCATACCTTACAGCGGCGCTGTTCACTTTCCAACTGCATCTTTTTTTAATGGTTTTTCCTCTGTACTGAAGCGTCTTTAGATCGTGTTGAGTTTCTAACTTGAGATCCATTTTCAAATGCCACTTTCCTCATTTTATACCTTAACCTTTCTTTAAAACAATATTGTTTGTTGTGCTGCAGGAGCGCTTTATTTTTGTCGTCGCATTAAGCAATCAGTTCTTTAGTTGCAAGGGGAGAGAAAAAGTTCAAATACTTTGGTTCTGGTTTTGCTGGAAGTGGAAATTCCCTTACATTTGCAATCCCAATTAATAAACGGGGAAAGTTCTTCAATAATTACCAAGTTTCGCTCAAATCTTCTTTGAATAATTCTTAAAGAAATTTGGCAGAATTAATAAAATCTTATTAGAGTCTTTATAGAAAGGCTACTTAAAAATTATCTTTGATTGCAGGTCTTTATCCTGTTAAAAGAAAATAAAAAAGTAAAAGAGATTTGGTAGAAACAAAAAGGCGGTTATCTTTGCACTCCCAAATAAAAAAGGGGTAAAAAAAGCGGTTCTTTAGGTAGTAAAAATGGTGAGACGAAAGGGGTCTAAAAGGTTCGTAACCTTATCACCGGCAAGGTCTTCAGTTAGAGAAGGCGAAAGTTCTTTGAAAGTATGGAAGTAACAGCGTGAATGCTTTGAAAGAGCAAACACACATGGTAAGAAAAGCGTAAAAATATAAACAGAACACACAGACGTTAATTTTTTCTTTTTGAGACGAATTGATGTCAGAGTTCAAACAACTCATTTACAATGGAGAGTTTGATCCTGGCTCAGGATGAACGCTAGCGGCAGGCTTAATACATGCAAGTCGAGGGGTAACATGGTAGCAATACTGATGACGACCGGCAAACGGGTGCGGAACACGTACAGAACCTTCCTTTAAGCGGGGGATAGCCCAGAGAAATTTGGATTAATACCCCATAGTAATATTGACTGGCATCAGTTGGTATTTAAAGATTTATCACTTAAAGATGGCTGTGCGGCTGATTAGGTAGTTGGTGCGGGTAACGGCCCACCAAGCCAGCGATCAGTA
>JAOQAJ010000127.1 GCA_025963675.1 Segetibacter sp. | reverse complement strand
AGAGGTTGACAAAAAGCATAGTTTGTTTATAAGAACGTTCGGAAAGAGTTAGTTATCATTGTCTCCTTTTAAGTTTTAGTCCACCTTTTTGCCTCAGCAGCTTTGCTGGCTCAATAGAATTAACAACCGCACAAGAGCAGGAACTTCGTTGCCTCAACGTATTTTCAAAACCTCGTCGGGTTTTCCAATTTCTAAAAAATCAGTTATTTTGCAGATATGTATTCTTTAAACACTATACTGCAAAAGTTGAGGGAGCATAAGCCCGAACTACAGCGGAAATATCCTGTTTCACAGCTTGGTGTCTTTGGGTCGTATGCGAGGGAAGAGGCTACCGCTGAAAGCGATATTGATATAGCTGTAGAAATAACTGGTCCAATGGGTTTAAACTTTATTGAGATGGCTGATGAAATTGAATCCTTACTTGGAATAAAGACAGATGTTGTGCCTATCCGTTCTATAAAACCTGAATACTTGCAGTATGTAAAAAAGGATATTAAATATGTCTGAAAGAAAGGCTTCTTTACTTGTCAGAGATATTTTGAACTGCATAGATCATGTAACTGTATATACTCACGGTTTATCTTTTGAAAGTTTTATTGCCGATTATATGGTGTTAGAAGCATGTCTGTACAATATTCAAATTATTGGAGAGGCAGTTTCTAAAATGCCTGAGGATATTAAAAAAAGTGAACCAGAAATTCCCTGGTATTTGATAAAGGGAATGAGGAACAGGCTTATCCATGAATATTTTGGTACGGATGCAGAGATAGTCTGGAGAGTAATAAAAATTGAGTTGCCTGAAATGGTACAGAAACTTGAAAAAATGTATCATGAATTAATTGATAAAGGCAGATAAAGCTGCCTTTTATTAGGCTCACTTGGTATTTTCCAGGTTCGTGGTTGGCCACATCCTTCAGTGCAAGACAATCACAAGAATTAGAGGCTAATGTTAGCTCAAGGAATTATCAACCGCACAAGAGTGCGACGCAACAAAAGCTTTATAGTACCACTTTCGTTCGATACCAAAATTCCTTAAACCTTATTAATTTTCGTCGATTTCGCTAAAATCAATCATGGTGGGTAACGACTGACTTTATTCCCTCGCACATCGATTTGATCATGTAGTAAGCTTCCTCTGAATTTTGATCTTTATCCAGTTTTATTTTGAGAATGCCCGGAGATTTTTCCATGTAAAACTTAGTCTGGTCGTCGAGCGACACCGTACCATCGATGCGACTATTTGCAAACGACATGTTGCTCTTGCTGCCGATTTTTTTATCGATATACGCTTCGACATCCCTTGTTTTGCTTTTACTAAACTTTGCCTTCATAGAATAATAATGATCTGAATTGTGGTAACTAATGCTGAGGTTGTTATCGTGAAGGCGACATGAGATAACCATCATACATACCAGGGCATACAGAAGAGGATGCAACTTTTTCATTGTAATTTTTTTACTTGAATAAATAATCTGCTTGAATCAGCAAATGCTAATTCAAATTGTGTGAGGTTGAAGTGGGAAAAAGTTGAAGCCGTATTGAAAGTAGTAAATAATATTATTAGTTTCTCCTCTTGTTATAAGCGGCGCATATGTCGTACCAGCGGAAGTTAGAACAACGTCGGCTATGATACCGGTCTTGCCGCATGCGTTCCCCTGTCTGAACCAGGATTTTTGGGATTAGTGGGATTTTGAGGAAAAGGAACAAGGCTGCGCCGTCCTTCACCACATTAGTACAAGCTTAATTGAAATACCAATCGGAAAACCGGCTGTTATCGTTTTCGGAGGCCTTTTTTGGTTACTTCTGTCTGAACCAGGATTTTTGGGATTAGTGGGATTTTGAGGAAAAGGAACAAGACTCAGCTGTCCTTCACCACAGTAGTACAAAAGGTTAATTGAAATCAGTCGGCGGGAAACCGGCGAGGTTTTAGAAGCAAAAAAGAATAGAGAGGATAACACGAAGCGTTTTGGCTAAGAGAGATATTGCCTTCAAAAGTTTCTTTCTAATAGCTCGTGTTATCAAATCAAATTGAAGTAATTTGTCAACTCTCATTAACGAAAAGCTTTCATATGCACCAAATAAAAAAGCTAACCAGGTACTTTTCATTAGCGGCATTACCTCTTTTGTTGGCAGCTTGCGGCAAATCCATCCAGGATCCTCCGGCACCACCTCCCACCACGACTCCAACCACCCCAACAAAAATGGATTTTTCGAAGCTCGTGTGGTCAGACGAATTTGATGGAACCGAGGTGAACACGGCTAACTGGGTGTACGAAGTGGGCGGCGGAGGTTGGGGGAATAATGAAAAGGAATATTACCAGGCCGGCAATGCTGCTGTATCGAATGGCAATCTTGTCATCACTGCAAAAAAAGAAAGAGTGGGTTCTAACAATTATACCTCCGCACGTTTGAAGACCCAGGGCAAAAAGGAATTTACTTATGGAAAGATTGAAGCACGTATCAAGATTCCATTAGGGCAGGGTTTATGGCCGGCATTCTGGATGCTGGGCGAAAATATCAATACTGTGTCGTGGCCGGCTTGTGGCGAGACAGATATTATGGAACACATCAATACCGAAAACATTTTTTATGGTACGATGCATTGGGACAACGGCGGCTACGCAACACGTGGTGGCAACTATAGCATTACTACTCCGACTGATTACCATGTATATAGTATAGAATGGGATCCTGAATCCATTCGCTGGTATCTTGACGGGGTTAAATACTTTGAGAACTTTATTGTCAGCAGCGTGAATGGAACGAATGAATTTCACCGGCCATTCTTTTTATTGCTGAACCTTGCCGTTGGTGGTAACTGGCCGGGCCAGGTGATAGATGAAAGTAAGTTGCCGGCGAGTATGTATGTGGATTATGTGAGGGTATACCAATAAAAATTGCACTGAATTTTAAAGAGGGCGCAACAGAGAACAGGCATATAAAGTGACGCGTTTTACTTTATATGCCTGTTGTTTTTATGTAGGCTAAGAATGTAGATTAGAGAACTGTTTTACTGACAAAGGACATGATAAAAATGTATTCACAAGAACGAACAGACCTTAACTAATTTTATCTGTCGACAACTCAATTCTTCTTTTTATGTTTACGACAAATTATCAGGCTGCAAACAAAATTAGTTGATGACGGTTTTACATAAGTGCGATAATTTATTAATTAAAGTTGAAGGAATAACTGATTAAGAAACGGTAAATTCAGCTACCATAAAAATTCCTTCTAAAAACATTAAAGCAATATTTCAATGGCAGATAAGCAGCAATTTATTGACGCTACAAAAGCAGGTTATACGTTTAAAGGTGAAAGTGTAAAGATTGGTCGCGCAATGCTTGATGGCGAAGTGGTGCCTGGAGCAGATGTATTTCTTCCATTGAAAACAATGAACAGGCATGGATTGATTTCGGGTGCGACAGGAACCGGGAAAACCAAAACATTGCAAATGATCAGCGAAGCATTAAGCAATGCAAGTGTGCCCGTTTTACTGATGGATATAAAAGGAGACCTTAGTGGAATTGCCATGCCGGGTACATCGAATGCGCATATATTAGAACGCTGTGAAAAGATTGGTGAGACATTTAGTCCAACGAAATACCCGGTTGAACTGTTGACTTTAAGCGATGAAAAAGGTGTGAGGCTTAGAGCGACAGTAAGTGAATTTGGACCGGTGTTGCTTTCGAAAATATTAGGGTTGAATGATACACAATCCGGTCTTGTTGCCATGATCTTTAAGTATTGTGACGACAATAAGTTGCCGTTGCTTGACCTGAAAGATTTCATTAAAGTATTGCAGTTTATCGGTGCTGAAGGTAAAGCTGAGATTGAGAAAAACTATGGCAAAATTGCCACTACAACTACGGGTACGATCCTGCGAAAAGTTGTTGAACTGCAACAACAAAAGGCAGATATTTTTTTTGGGGAAAAGAGTTTTGAAGTGGAAGACCTGATGCGAATAAGCGATGATGGAAGAGGTGTTATAAATGTGTTACGGGTTACAGATTTGCAGGACAGGCCAAAGTTGTTTTCAACATTTATGTTACAGATGCTGGCTGAATTATATGCGATCAGCCCCGAAGAAGGTGACCTGGAAAAACCGAAGCTTGTGTTGTTTATAGATGAGGCTCACCTGATCTTCCAGGAAGCAAGCCAGGCGTTGTTGCAACAAATTGAAACAGTAGTTAAACTGATCAGGTCCAAAGGAATTGGAATTTTCTTTGTTACCCAAAACCCGATGGATGTTCCGGCTGGTGTGCTCGCTCAATTAGGAATGAAAGTACAACATGCGCTGCGGGCATTTACAGCAGTTGATAGAAAGGTGATTAAGCAAACAGCAGAAAACTACCCTGAAACTTCGTTTTATAAAACAGACGAACTGATTACCCAGATGGGTATTGGCGAGGCACTCATCACCATGCTAAATGAAAAGGGAATTCCGACACCTCTTGTCCACGCGATGCTTGCTCCGCCGAAGAGCCGGATGGATGTTTTAACAGATGATGAAATGGATACTTTGGTAGCTGATAGTAAGCTTGCGGCAAAATATAATAAGGTTGTTGACAGTGAGAGCGCGTATGAAATATTAAACGCCAAGCTGCAGGAAGCTGCTGAAAGAACTGAAGAGCAGGAAGAGGAGAAAAAGCAAGCAAAAGCAGGAAGAGGAAGTGCTAAAAAAGAGGAAGGCTTTTTTGATAATCCGCTGGTAAAAAGTGCGGGAAGAACGGCGGCCAATATTATAACGAGAAGTTTGTTGGGTGCGCTTGGTTTGGGGGGAAGAAGCAGGAGAACGAAAAGCTGGTTTTAAGATGTGAAACATCTCTCGCAGAAAGCGCGGAAGTCGCGGAAAAAAGAATTAATGAAAAACTGGTGAGTTAATTCGCCGCGACTATCAGTCCTTTTTCATTAACGATGATTTTTCCTTCGTCTTGCAGGTAATCAAGTACTTTCCAGATCTTATCTTTTTTAATGCCGTGTAGCTGATCAAGGAGAGATTTAATTTCCGTTGCGCCGTTTATTGATTGCAGAATTCGTTGGCTTATTTGTGTAAACTCTTCTGTTGAAAGGTGTAAGTTTTTTTGCTGCAGACAATTATCACAAACCCCACACTTCTTCATTTCTTTGTCGCCAAAGTATTGGCCGATGTACTGGCTTCGGCATTCACGTTCAAGCGAAATGAATTTTTCCATCGCATCAATTCTTAACTGATATTGTTGCTTCCTCTTGAGATAGTCTTCGTGTCTGAACGTGAGGTGTTCGGCAGGAGCACGGTTTTGAAGAAAAAATATTTGGGGTGTTTCTTTTTGAGGATGATAATGTAGAATGCCAAAAGCCTGCAACTCTTTTAATTGCTTTTGTAGTTCTTCAGCAGATAATTTTGTTAACCGGGATAACAACTTTTCATTTACAGACACCTGGTTGTCGAAAATTCCTTCGTAACTGCGCAGCAGGTATTTGATTAAATTTTCAAGATGAGAATGCGAAGTTTCAAATGAAAGGAGATCATCTTTATTGCAGGTAAAATTGATTTTTGCAGGCAAAAAAACCTGTTCGTTGAAAGTAAGAATTCCTTCCTGCTCCAAAGCTTTAATGGCATTGATAACAAGAAAAATGTCGAGCTTAAAGTTTAGAACAAATTCATTTAAATTAAAATCATAATACACACCTTCTCCGCTACCTACAGGTATTTGCAGTTGATTTGCCAATGCCTGGTAAACTTTTTTTATTTCGCTAACTGAAGGGTATTTTACCTCTGGTAATTTCTTTAGATCCTGCAATTCAATTTGAGTGTAAAGCAGAACTGCAAAGGCTCTTTTGCCGTCTCTTCCGGCACGTCCGGCTTCCTGGTAATAGTTTTCGAGATTGTCAGGAATATCCATGTGCACAACCGATCTTACATCAGGTTTATCTATACCCATTCCAAAAGCATTCGTACACACAATTACCCTTATCTTATTTTGAATCCAGTCTTCCTGTTTTTGGTTTCGCTGGTCTTGCAATAAGCCGGCGTGGTAAAAGTCAGCAGCAATATTATTTAGTCTTAAAAGATTTGAAATCTCTTTGGTTCGCTTACGGTTGCGGCAATAAACGATCGCTGTTCCCTGCACTTTTTGTAAAACCTCAAGGAGCTTATTAAACTTACTGTCTGGTTTGAAAGCACTGAATGAAAGGTTGGGTTTCTCGAATGACTGCCTGAAAATATTTTCCTCTTTAAATAAAAGCTTCCCACAAATGTCATCCTGAACAATGGGTGTTGCAGATGCTGTCAGCGCGAGTACGGGAACTGTTGGAAATTCGCTGCGGATACTTGCAATGCGTAAATAAGGCGGACGAAAATCATAACCCCATTGCGAAATACAATGAGCTTCATCAACTGCAATGAGGTTTAAATTAAAAGCAGGTAAGTATTCTTTAAAAAGTTTTGTCTCTAATCTCTCCGGGGAAACATATAAGAATTTGTATGGCCCAAAAGCCGCGTTTTGTAAGGTTTGCTTAACCTCGTAATAAGTCATCCCACTATGAATAGAAAGCGCCATGATATTGCGCTTCTTCAGGTTTTCTACCTGGTCTTTCATTAATGCAATTAACGGGCTGATCACGAGGCATAACCCCTCATTAGCTAAAGCAGGAATTTGAAAACAAATAGATTTACCTCCACCGGTTGGAAGTAAGGCGAGAACGTCTTTGCCTTGCATTACCTTGGAAATAATTTCTTCCTGCAAAGGGCGAAAGGAATCATGTCCCCAATATTGTTTTAGTATTTCTTGTGGTGAAGGCAAATGGAGATTAGATTAGTAGACCTGGTCATGGCTGCCTATTGAAACAAATAAAATTTTTTCCCGATCACTTAAGTCAACAATTATCCTTAAATCTTTTTCAACAGAAAAAGCCCAAACATCCTTCAATTGACCTTTTAACTTGTGTAATTCTAATGACGGAGAATTTCTTTCTTGTAAAAACACCACTACCTTTTGTAAAACAGAAATGGCGGCGTCAGGCCGCCTGGAGACTAACTTTTTATAAGATCTTAAAAAGCCGGAAGTAAATTCAATCTTCATTATTTATCATTTTCTGAAAATGAGACTTCACTTCTTCGGCTGAAGAGAAAACCAAAGTCCTTCCTTCACTACTTTCTTTTCTAGCCTCTTCAACGGCTTTAATAATTTCCTTTTCTTTTTTCTTTCTTAATATTTCCCGCAGCTCATCCATTTCGTCTTCAGAAAGATGTTCAACTTTCTCCACTAATTCTGCAAAGGTGATCATATAAAAATCTTTTGTCTAAGTTATTATTTTTTGTTCATCATAAGTTATACCGGTATACCGGCTGCAATGAAAAAGTGTAGTAGAAGTGAGTGACACAACCAAAGCTGCACAAAGAAATTAAAGTCGGCGACCAAAAAGAATCCCAAACGATTCTTACAGCACTTTTTTCCATTTCAACCACAACGAATTACCTGCTAACACAACATCGCTTAATCCCATAACTAATGCGCCGGCAGTTGGTGTAAGTAAACCAACGGCCGCAATTGGAATAGCAATTATGTTATAGAGGAAAGCCCAAAATAGATTGCCTTTGATGGTTCCATAAGTATGCTTTCCTAATTGCATTGCTAAAGGAAGTTTTCTTAATCCGCTATCCATCAAGACTACCGACGCACTTTGTATTGCCAGTTGTGAGGCCCTGCTTAAAGAAATGCTAATCGTTGCTTTTGCAAGAGCAGGTGCATCATTAATACCATCCCCAACCATTACTGTTGGTTGCTGGCTCACCAGTTGCTCAATTTTTTCAAGTTTTTGTTTAGGGGTTTGCTGCGCGAATACTTCATCAATCTGCAACTGCTCTGCTATTTGTTTCGTTTTTCCATAAGAGTCGCCACTTAATAATATTGTCTTAATTCCCTTCTTTTTGCAGAAACTAATTACTTCCTGTGCTTCGGGGCGCAGCTCATCAGCAATGTCTAGCCAGCCGATTAGTTCGCCATTTTTTGTAACATATAAATGATGGTCTTCATCTTTAATATTTGCATCAATTTTTGCAGAGCCTATTAAATATATATTCCCTTCCTTGTCTTCGCCTTTCATTCCAACACCCTTCAATTCTTCTGATTTTTTCCATCTTATTGTAGTTGTCGTTTTCCAAGATTCTGCTATACTTTTTGCTATCGGGTGATTGGATAATTTTTCAAGCGAAAACACAATCTTTTTAAATTCATCAACGTCTATTTGGCTTTTGAATTCGGTAATACTAAACTTACCATTGGTTAAGGTTCCGGTTTTGTCAAATACTATTTGTTTGATGTTTCTAAATAGCTCCATGCTTTTAGCATCAGTAAACAAAATGCCTTCTTTAGCCGCTCTGCCCAGGCCAACAGCAATAGCCGCGGGCGTTGCAAGACCCATTGCACAAGGACAGGAAATAACCAACACAGCAATTGCCCGCATGAGGCTTTCCTGGAAAGTATGAGCAGCAAAAAAGTAATTGACAGCCAGGGTAAGAATAGAAATTGAAATAACGACCGGAACAAATATTGCCGCAATTCTGTCTACCAGTTTTTGTACAGGTGGCTTCTGATTTTGTGCCTGTTTCATCATCTGAACAATGCTGTTCAGCACCGTTTCCTTGCCGGTAGCCGTTACATACGTTTTCACTGTACCGTTCGAGATAACGCTTCCACCAATTAAGATGTCGTTTGTTTTCTTAAAGACTGGTACGCTTTCCCCTGTGATGATCGCCTCATTTACTTCGGCTTCGCCACTTAAAACTTTACAGTCCATTGGCACCTGTTCGCCTGTTTTAATCAGCAACAAGTCACCAACTTTCAGGCTTGTATTTTCTACCGGAAAAACATGTTCGTTATGTTGTTCATCATAGGCGATCATATTTGCCATCACCTTTTCATTCCGTGTAAGTTCCTTAATGGCTTTTTGTGTTTTCTCTACAGAGAGGTCTTCAAGCCAGTTACCAAAAAACACGATGTTTAAGATAGACGCTGATGTTTCAAAGAAGATTTTGGACGCATCACCTGTAAGCAAGCCTATCAGGCTGTAAACAAAAGCTGCAGTAGCGCCGAGGGCAATTAAAACATTCATATTGGGTACTCCGGAGCGAAGGCTATTAATTGCGCTTTTTCCGAAATAACTCATGCCTACTATAAACACCGGCAGACATAGCATTAACTGCACAACCGGGTTATGTAAGAAATGCAGGTTTAGCGACATGCCCATATGTCCCAGCATCAATAACAGCGTAAAGGGCAGGCAGAACCAAAACTTCTGCATGTGTGTTTTCAGAAACTTCTTTGAAGGTTTTGCTACAGTCTCTTCATTATCTGCCTTAACTGTATACCCTAATAATTCAATATTTTTTTTTGCTTTTTCAAGATTTCCATTCGGTGAAACTGTTTCAAAAATTACCTCACCACTTATCGGGTTAACCAAAATCTCTTGCATTCCCTGCTTTTGTAAAACTTTATTTACGCTCAAAGCACAGTTGCTGCAAGTCATCCCTTCCACTTTCCAATTCACTTTTTCCATCGTATTTTTTTTACTTTAATCGCAAGTTTTGAAACGGAAGTCGCCAGATTAAACGCAAGTCGCGAGTTTTTGAACCGTTAATCGCCAGTTAAAAACGTAAGTCGCCAGTTGAACGGACGACAGCCCGATTGTTACTAGCGATAAACGTTCACTTGCGATTAACGCCCCACACCGTTAATCGCCAGTTAAAACGTAAGTCGCCAGTTGAACGGACAACAGCCCGATTGTTACTAGCGATAAACGTTCACTTGCGACTAACGCCACACACCCTTAATCGCCAGTTAAAACGTAAGTCGCGAGT
>JAOQAJ010000115.1 GCA_025963675.1 Segetibacter sp. | reverse complement strand
AGATAGTTTGATTGCTGCCGGTGACTCTTCTACAAATACGCTTACTGAGATGGACCGATATAACATGGAGCGTTATCTAATGAATAATAGCGAGTGGTCAAAGCTGAGGGAGTCTTATATAAGCAAGAAACCATTTTTGAAAAGTTTTTATAAGACAAAAGGAAACTTTTATGAAGTTAATACTCCTGATTTTTTCCTGGCCTTTAATCCTGCTATCCAGTTTCAGCAGATGGTGGAAAAAGGAAATAAGCAGAACCTGTTTTATAACAGCCGGGGAGCAGCCATCCGTGGCCTGATTGCACGCAAAATCGGCTTTGATATTTATCTAACTGATAACCAGGAAAGGGATCCACGTTATGTGCAGCAGTGGATTGACAGCAACAAGGCAGTTCCTGGCGCACGTTTCTATAAAAACTTTAAAGCCCCAGGTGGATACGACTATTTTGATGCAAGAGGGTCCGTTAGCGTTAATGCTTCTAAATACATTGACCTGCAGCTGGGGTATGACAGAAACTTTATTGGTGATGGTTACCGCAGTTTGTTTTTAAGTGATTTTTCAGCAAATGCTTTATTCTTTAAAATCAATACCAGGATCTGGAAATTCAATTATGAGAATTTATTTATGGAACTGATCCCTGCGCAGGGAAGAGCTGGCGGCAACAATTTACTTGAAAGGAAATATTTCCGGATGAACTATTTAAGCTTCAATGCTACCAAATGGTTGAATATAGGAATCTTTGACGCGGTGACATTTGGCAGAAAAGATCACTTCGACTTTCAATATTTAATACCGGTAATGTTTCTGCGGGCAGCAGAAAGTGACATAGGAAGTGAGGATAATGCGGTGGTGGGACTGAATGTAAAAGCAAACATCAAAAGAAAGATTCAACTGTACGGTCAATTTTTATTCGACGAATTCCAGTTTCGTGAACTAGTAAAAAGTACAGGATATTGGGCGAACAAGTTTGGTTATCAGTTAGGGATTAAATACCCTGACGCTTTAGGTATCAGGAATCTCGATGTTCAGGTGGAAAGTAACAGGATGAGACCTTTTACCTACTCTCATTTCGATGCTGTAGGTAATTATACACATTACAATCAACCTCTAGCTCACCCCCTGGGAGCAAACTTTCAGGAACTTATTGGTATTGTAAAGTACCAGCCTATAAGGAAACTTTATCTGAATGCAAGAGCGATCTATTATTACCAGGGACTTGATTCCGCAGGAATAAATTTTGGCAGTAATATATTCAAGCCTTACACAACCAGGTCAAAAGAACATGGTTATTATGTAGGCGATGGTAATAAAGTTAAGTCGATGAATATTAACCTGCTTGCATCATACGAATTGAAAGAAAACTTGTTTATTGATGCAAACCTGCAACGTAGAACTTACAACAAAGCAGTAGGCGGCAATAGTTCTTCAACAGTATTTTCATTTGGCTTCAGGTGGAATATGGCAAGACGAAATTTCGATTTTTAGAACGACAGGTATATAAAATTATTCGAACCGGCGTCAGTTTTTGATGCCGGTTTTTTATTGCAATTTTTGTAAAAGAGAAATTTTGTATTACTGTTTTGGTTACCAGCATTCGTCTTATCAATTGAGCTTTTGTTGCGACGCATTACGTTCGTCAGTAGGATCTATGGCGGCTTATATTTTTCCCGTAGTTTATATAACGGCCAATAGAGCAGAAATTGAAGAATCTTATCCTAAACGTTCGATGAAACAAGAATTAAATGTACAAGAGTGCGACGCAACAAAAGTTTAATAAGCACTGCTAAAGCCCGGACCAAGAGAAAGACAGCTAATTCTTTAATCTTCAAGAATAATAGAGAAAACAAGCATCCTTGATTGTAGCTTATCTAATACATTGCTGTACTTTAAATTAGCATCACGACTGTGAATGTTAGAAAGACCATTGCTAATTTTTAGTTCAGGCGAGAACGTTACGTATTTGAAAAAAAAATTGAAACCGACCCCGGCTTCAATTCCGAAATCACTTTTTTTCAATTTCACAAGGTCCTCTGCGTTTCGAGCCTGGGAGTTACTAGAAAGATCCATATCATATTTTACGCCTCCAAGTAAATATGTTCGAAAATTGCCAATACGATCGCTATTAAATTTTACCTGGAAAGGAAAACTCACAATGGTTGAAGGAAGCGTCTTCTTTTCTATAGCGTTTTCGTCGTGGGTTGGATATTTTAAACTGTATGTAAAATATTTAGCCCCTCCAATAATCAGTTGCGGATTTGCCCTTAGTGAAAAACGTGGTGAAAGTTGAAGGGTACCAACCAGACCTAAAGCGATACCACCGCTGCTACCTGGTTCAACAGATAACACGCTGTCGTTTTGAAGGAATGTGGGATGTTTTGAAGGATGAAGTGTAGAGGAATTATAACTGAGTGAAAGGCCGAAATAATAGGGCCAGCTGTCGTGGTTTGGCCTGTTCTCTTCTCTTTCCTGGCTGATTGCAGACAGTGAAATGATGCCAGTTATTAAACACAATAAGAATGTTTTCGGTGAAAAATATATGCAGCTCAAAACCCCCTTTAAATCTAACATTTACTCTTATATTATTCTTTCAGTTATATCAGTTGTAATAGGTAGATTTCTGCTTATATTTTTCTTTTAATTTTTCTGGCAATTTACTCGCCTTTTTTGAAGCTTCCTAATTGACGGTTTAAAGAAGTGTTAATAGTAAAACGAATAAAGACGATTATAATTGCAATATGGTTGCGGATAGTAAGTTAAATGACAAACGTTAGCCTTCTTTGCTGCCACAATAAATAGAACAGATGCCTAAAGTCAGCACCTTAGAATAGGTCGAAGAAAAACCAACGTTTTTTAAAATATCAAGAAACTGCTGCCCCTCGGGGAACCTTTGAACTGAGTCGTTTAAATACTGGTAAGCGTCTTTGTTTTTTGCAATCAACTTACCAAATCCGGGAGCTATAGAGTTCATGTATAAATTATAAATTCCTTTAAATAATAACTGCTTTGGCCTCGAAAATTCAAGTACAACTAATTTGCCGCCAGGCTTCAGTACCCGTAGCATCTCGCTTAAACCTTTCTCCAGGTTTTGGTAATTTCTTACGCCGAATGCAACAGTAATCGCATCGAAATTATTGTCAGGAAAATTGATTGTTTCACTATCTCCTTTTAATAGCTCTATCCCATTTTGCAAACCTAGTTTTTCAATCTTTTTGCGCCCTATTTCCAGCATTCCTTCTGAGATATCAATACCGGTAATTTTTTTTGGATGAAGAATTTTGTGGGCGAGTATGGCTACATCCCCCGTACCAGTGGCGACGTCAAGTACAGTTTGCGGGTGTAAAGATCGTAGTTGTTTAATTGCTTTTTTTCTCCAGCTTACATCAATTCCTGCCGATAGAAACCGGTTTAAAAAATCATAACGAAAAGCGATCTTATCGAACATATCAGCGACCTGCTGTTTTTTGCTTTGTTCGCTTTCTTTAAACGGAACGATGGTATCATGAGCAAATTTTGCCATAAGCGCGAAGATACAAGATTACCTTTCGACGACTTGATCGCATGAGTATTTTAACAGGATGCAACAAGCAGGAAGTTATTTCTTGATTGCCTTAAATAGTTTAAAACCTTTTTGTAAGATGGATAGTATACCAGCGGGTTTCTTTGCTGCATATGTCAGAAGATTTCCATTTTGCTTTTCAGATGGTGCAAAAAAGCCATTGATCAGTTTTTTGCCTCCGTTTAAAGCTGCATTGGTAATCTTGCCTCTTAAGATCTTTGGTATAAATGTGTTGGCTCCCGCAGCAGCAAGTTCTCCCGGAATTTCATACATCTTTAACCGTAATTCATTCTCCTCTTCTTTTATCCGTTGCCTTACTGCCTTTTGTTCTTTTTGTAAAGCCTGAAGGGAGTTTATATGAGATAAGTTATACTTCATTTGTCCATTTTTCTTTACTATCAAAAGAAAATTTTATGATAGAATCAATAATCATTTTTCCTGTGTACTTTTTATGCAAATAGACTAAAAGGAAAATGAGTAAAATGTAAATGCCGGCAAGAATTCCAAAACCACCGGGGTAACTATTAACCGCCTGTGATAAATAATAGCCGGCTATAAAACTGATAATCATGAATAAAACAAGGCTAATAAAAGTAACCATCACACCAAGAAATAAGGTTGCAGAAGCTTTTGCCGCTTTTTCTGTAGCCTGCAATTTTAAAAGTAATATCCTGTCATCGACATATTCTTCAACCATGTCTTTTATCTGAACAAAAAATCCATCTTTTTCCATATTTCTTCGAGTTATAATGTAGAGGTAGCAATAATTAAACCAATTGACTACTCTATTTCAATGGGTTACAAACATGTTTAGTTTCATTCTTTGAATTATTTTTATAAATATTATTGCTTTTTATATAGAGAGGATAGGTAAAAAAAAGGACTAAAGACATGCAAATAACAGAAGTAACAGGCATAGACGCGGAAAGGGATTTTCTTACTATCAATGTTTTGATGAACACTCATAATCCTAAATATATTCGTCCGCTTGACAATGAGGTAAATGATGTTTTTGACCCTAAAAAGAATAAAGCCTTTAACAATGGCAATGCAAAAAGATGGATTTTAAAAGACGATAGTGGAAACCTGGTTGGAAGGATTGCCGCATTCGTCAGTTCAAAATACCTTAACAAAGGAGATACGTACCCGGTTGGTTCCTGCGGTTTTTTTGATTGTATTGATGACCAGAAAGCGGCAAATGTATTGTTCGACACGGCCAAAAAATGGTTGCAGCAAAATGCAATGGAAGCGATGGACGGTCCTGTGAATTTTGGTGAACGGGATAAATGGTGGGGGCTGATGGTCGAAGGGTTTGACGTAGAACCGATGTACGGTATTTCATTTAACCCGAGGTATTATGAAAAGCTGTTCGAAGGTTACGGATTTCAAAATTATTACAATCAATATTATTATACGTTAGAGGCTTACGGAACGCTGAGCGATAAATACCGCGAACGGCATGCACGGTTTGCTGCGAAACCCGATTATACTGCCGTTCATGTTGATAAGCGCAACCTGCCAAAATTTGCCCGCGATTTTTCTACCGTTTACAATCTTGCCTGGGCACAGCATAATGAAGGAAAGGAGATCAGCTACGAAGCGGCGCTTAAGCTGTTTATTAAAATGAAACCGATAATGGACGAATCGCTTGTTTGGTTTGCATACTATAAAAATGATCCGATCGGCATGTGGGTCAACATTCCCGACCTTAATCAATATTTTAAATACTTCAACGGAAAGTTCGGTTTGTGGCAAAAGTTACGTTTGCTGTTGTTACAAAAAACAAAACCAAGCAGAAAAATAAACGGAGTCGCTTTTGGTATAGTGCCCAAATTCCAGGCACTGGGAATAGATGCTTTTATAATTTACTCAGGTACTTTGGTTATTAGAAAAGAGGGTAAGTACGATTTAATCGAAATGGGTTGGGCCGGCGATTGGAACCCCAGAATGATCGGCATTTATAAAGCACTAGGCGGTACACAAAGCCGACGTATGATCACCTATCGTTACAATTTCGATAGATCACGTCCTTTCGAAAGACATCCGGTTGTTGGTTGATAACTTATTTTTGGGGGCCGGCGGAAAGTCGTGAAGCATCATTGTTGCGACGCTCCGTTCATCGTTTGATCGTTTTGTTGGTCATTTTGACAAAACGCTTAAGCTGAATGTATTCTAAAAGTTGCAGTGTGCGACGCAACAATGCCCGGCGAAAGATCAACTGCTGATATCATAAATAAACTCTACTGAATTCATTGACTCTGCACCGATTTATAATCGAACTACCTTTGCCGATATGCGTATAGCAGTTGATGCCAGATTTTTAGAGGCAAATGATAAACCTGCATTAAGGGACTTTACAAAAGAAGTTTTCGAACGACTTTCTGTTCAACATCCGAACCATCAATTTATATTCTTCGTGGATTCTCGGTTAACTCACTCTGTCGATTGGCCGCTAAATGTTACAATGGTTACGATTACTCCAAAGCCAACCAATTTTGTAAGCTATAGGTGGTGGTACGATGTAAAACTAGCTTTCGCCTTACAAACACAAAAGGCAGATGTTTTTATTGCCGCATATGGCATTGCATCTTTAACGACATCCGTTCCCCAGGTGTTGATTGTGCGCGATCTGGCATTTTTGCATAAGCATGGTGTTTTAGCTCGTAACAGTTTTAGCTTTTATAAGACATTTTTTTCTCGTTTTATTAAAAAGTCATCCGCTGTCGTTACGCTTTCTCATTTTATAAAAGAAGAGATTGCGACAATTGCACAGGTAGAAGGACAAAATATTTACACAATTGCAAGTGGGGCAGACGCAGTGTACCAACCGTTGCATTCGGAAGAAAGGGAAGAGATTAAAGCACAGGTTGCAGAAGGTTGGGAATATTTTGTTTTTACCGGCATACTTCATCCCGCAAGCCTTTTGAATGTTTTGAAAGCCTTTTCGATTTTTAAGAAATGGCAGAAGACAAATATGAAGTTGATTATTGCAGGTCCTTTTGATCATGCTTTTGAAAAAGAATTAGAAAAACTGCAGTCTTACAAATACAAAAACGAAGTCTTTGTTAAGAAAGAACTTTCAGCAAAGGAATTGTCAAAAGTCGTAGCGGCTTCTTATGCATTGGTTTTTCCATCGCTTTATGAAGGTTTTGCTTTACCTGTGTTGAATGCAATGCAATGTGAAGTTCCGGTAATTACCACGGCTAATAGTAGCATGAGTGAGATCGCTGAAGGCGCTGGTTTATATGTAGGCCCAGGTGAACCTGGAGAGTTGGCAGAACAGATGAAAAAGATTTTTAAAGATGAAGAACTAAGAAACGCGCTAATCGCAGGGGCCAAACAAAGAGCCAAACAATTTAGCTGGGATAGTACTGCAGAACGGCTATGGAAGGCTATTGCACAAACCGTTTCCAGATAATCTCCCTTACTTTTGCAAACTTTGGAAGACTTACAAATTCAATTTTTACTTATTATATCAAATTAAAAAAAATGCAAACAAGTACTATAAAAATAGATGTGCAGTTAGATCATGAAAAGGTGCCACAACAAATCTCATGGAAAGCTTCTGACAGCACAGCCGACACGTCACAGAGAGCTAAAGCAATGATGATTTCGTTTTGGGATGCGGCAGATAAATCAGCACTTCGCATTGACCTTTGGACAAAAGATATGATGGTTGATGAAATGGCAGACTTTTTCTACCAGACATTTATGACGATGGCAGACACATACAATAGGGCCACTCAACAAACCGAGTTAGCAGAGGAAATGAAAACTTTTGCAAAGACATTTTATAGTAAGTTCAGAGATTCACAGCTAAGTTCTAACAAATTATAGCGACTAGTTTGTTTCGCACTAATTACTTACTATTTTACTAAATCCTCAAATTAAATTCGAAATAAAATTATGAATCTCGAACAAAAAGTAATGGCGGATATGAAAGACGCCATGAAAGCAAAAAATGAAGCTGCACTTCGTGGATTGAGGGCTATAAAAGCTGCAATAATCATCGCCAAAACTTCGGAAGGTGCTGGCGGCGAACTCAAAGAAGAAGATGAAACAAAACTCCTTCAGAAACTCGTTAAGCAACGTCGGGACAGCCTTGAAATTTTTCAAAAGCAAAACAGGGAAGACCTGGCTCAGAAAGAACAGGAAGAGATAGCCGTGATAGAAAAGTTTCTACCTAAGCAAATGACAGAAGAAGAATTGAAAGCAGGTTTAGCTGAGATTATAGCGCAAGTGGGGGCAACTTCTCCAGCCGATATGGGGAAAGTGATGGGCGCAGCTACAAAACAATTCGCCGGAAAGGCAGACGGTAAAGCGATTTCTGCAGCTGTAAAAGAGTTGTTATCTAAGTAACGCTTTTCGTAAACCAATTCCAAACCCCGGAATTTCTGTTCCCTGGTTTGGAATTTTTATAAACAGAAGCATGTTTATTGACCTCATTTTCCTGATTATAATTGTAATGGCTATTTTTAAAGGAATAAGCAAAGGATTTATAGTTGCTGTATTTTCTTTACTGGCCTTTATAATTGGTTTGGCGGCGGCGCTGAAGTTGTCTTCGGTTGTAGCTGTTCATCTACGCGAGAAAATGAATGTTACCGGGTACTGGCTTCCCATTCTTGCCTTTCTTCTTGTCTTTATTGCTGTCGTCTTTTTAGTAAGATTTGGAGCTGCGCTTGTAAAAAAAGCAGTTAGTATTGTTTTTCTAGGCTGGGCGGATGCCCTGGCCGGAATCATTTTATACGCTATAATGTACCTGATGGTTTTTAGTGTTATTTTATTTTTTGCGACCCGTATTCATTTAATTTCTCCCGAGGCGCAGGCCGCTTCTCGTACCTATTCTTTTATTGAACCTTTTGGTCCTAAAGTGATGACTTTGCTTGGAAAGGCAATCCCTTTTTTCAGCCACATGTTTTCTGATCTTAGTGCGTTTTTTCAAAGTGCTTCTAAGAAAGCGTGAGCTGTTTATCGATATTGTAAACTTTTGCCGTTTTTTTGCTGTTAATTAAAAAAGTATTGGTTTTGTTTACATTACCCAAAGCATTCTTTCATATTATTTGTGTTTATTTGTAGAAATTAGAATGATTTGGCAATTGCCTGAAACTGCAGATGACGTACGAAATAAAACAACAGGAAAAATTTAAATACATAGAAGTGGGTTCAGGTGAACCCCTTGTTTTGCTTCATGGACTTTTCGGTGCATTAAGTAATTTTAAAGATCTTATCGAATACTTCCGTGCTAACTACAAAGTCATAGTTCCGATGCTGCCATTGTTTGAATTGGATATCTTCCATACTACAGTGGGCGGACTTGCAAAATTTGTTCATAGGTTTATCGAGGCGCGTGGGTATAATAATGTTCACTTACTCGGAAATTCATTAGGCGGACATGTGGGTTTGGTTTACATTTTAAAACATCCTGAAAAAATAAAAACGCTTACGCTTACCGGAAGTTCAGGGTTGTTTGAGAGTGGTATGGGCGACAGTTATCCTAAAAGAGGCAATAAAGATTACATTCGTAAAAAGACAGAACTCACTTTTTATGATCCTAAGATGGCCACTGACGATCTTGTAAACGAAGTTTTTGAAATAACGAACAACCGGATCAAGGTGATTAAAATTATCTCTTTGGCGAAGAGTGCTATCCGAAACAATTTGGGCGACGAACTCAGCAGGATTAAACAGCCGACTTGTTTAATCTGGGGTAAGAATGATACCATTACACCTCCCTTTGTTGCCGAAGAATTTAGGAAACTCATTCCAAAAAGCGAATTACACTTTATTGATAAATGCGGCCATGCTCCAATGATGGAAGTTCCTGAAGAATTTAATGTTATACTTGACCAGTTTCTAAGTAAGCATAGGCAACATGCTACTACCTTGGCTTAGAGTTTGATTATTAAAGAAAAAACAGAGGGCATTTGAATGTTAGCAAATCAATTAATAACACACCATTATCCTACAGTAGAACCTGATGATAAAATATCCTTCGCATTACAATTAGTCGACGATTTTGACATTCTTCATATTCCCGTTGTAGATCACAACAAATATCTTGGCGTAATAAGTAAAGATGATTTATTAGACGCTGATGAGGCTGCTCCAATAAAAGTAGTCATGGGTGGAATGCTGCAAAAGGCTGTAAAGTCTACCGACCATTTTTTAGTTGCCCTAAAATTAGCTTCTCAAAATAGCCTGTCGATGGTGCCTGTGGTTAACAACGAGCAGGATTGGATGGGCGCAATACCTTCTGCCGAATTATTAAAAGGCTCTTCACAATTTACTGGTGCCGAAGAACCAGGTGCAGTGATCATATTAGAGATGGAACGAAAGAGTTATTCTTTCGGCGAGATAAGTCGGCTGGTAGAAACAAATGACGCTTACATAACTCAGTTCAATACTTTCTTTGAGAACGAAACAGGCCTTTTAATCGTAACTATTAAAATAAATAAGGTCGAGGTATCAGATATACTTTCAACTTTCCAGCGTTATGAATATAGCGTCAGATATTTTATGGGCGAAGAACAGTACGAAAATGAGTTAAGATATAATTATGACCATTTAATGTCATATTTAAAATTCTAACAGACAAAGTAAGGTTTCATAAGCGCTTACTGATATGTTAATGTCTTCCTACTTTCGATTTTAATTATTCTTCCCTTTTTACATTTATACTTAAAACGTTGGCTTACCTGTAATGGCATACCTGGGCAGAATACTGTTTATTTTCGTACTTTTTTCTTTTTTAACGAGGATAAATGCATATTCACAATTAATCGAAAAAGCTCCTCCCTCACCTGTAGCTGTACAAGCTGCACCATTAGATTCTGTCAGTACTGTAGTTGTCCTGTCCGATATTGTGCTTACAGGCTTTAAAAAAACCAAATCTTATATTATCCAACGTGAACTGCCTTTCATCAAAGGTCAGTCTATTCCTTCAAGTGAGCTGATTGATAAATTGAAATTAGCGAAACAGCAGTTGATGTATACGTCATTGTTTGTCGATGTCGATGTTCGTGCAGTTAAAATAGATACAGGTCATGTATTCATAGATATTCGTGTAAAAGAGCGGTGGTATTTGTTTCCAATACCGTATTTTAAAATCGTAAGCCGCAATTTTAATACCTGGTGGGTGGAAGAAAATCACAGTCTTGACCGGGTCGAGTACGGGTTAAAATTTATGCAGAATAATGTAAGCGGCAGAAATGATAACCTAAACCTTTGGGTCGTTGGTGGTTATACTCAACAATTCTCTCTACGCTACGACAATCCAAACATTGATAATAAACTTAAAAACGGAATCAACTTCGGTATAGGTTTCCGACGCAACCGCGAATTAAACTACGGTATGGACTCGGCCAGGCCAAACAAAATAGGATTTATAAAACAAGCTGACCGATTTTTGTTCAACGAGAGTTATATAGACTTTGCCTATACATATAGACCGGCAATTAGAACAAGGCACACCTTCAGAGCTGGCTATGGAAATATTGGTATAGACGATTCAGTAATAAAATTGAATCCCACGTATTTTGCAAATAAGGGAACGCGCTCCCGACATTTAGACCTCAGCTATAATCTTTCTTATAATAACCTTGACTATGTCCCTTATCCATTAAAAGGTTTTTCAGGTGATGCAGCACTAATTAAAAGATTTGGGGATGCCTCTAATTACTGGCAAATAAATAGCCGGGGCAATTATAATTTTAAAACGAGTCCGACTACCTATATACAATTACAGGCAGCAGGCGTACTTCGTTTTCCTTTTAATCAGCCTTATATAGCAAATAACCTTTTAGGTTCTCCGAGCCTTTATATGCGTGGCCTCGAGTATTATGTCATTGAGGGTGTGGCAGGCGGGGTAGCAAGAGGTACAGTCAAAAATCAAGTATTATCTTTTAACGTTAGAAGTCCATTGAAAAGTCAATCGCACGACAAAATTCCTGTACGTATCTTTCTTAAAGCCTATGGTGATCTTGGTTATTCGTACACGCCAAACTATGGCATTAGCAGGCTCAACAACAAGTTGTTACATACCTGGGGTTTTGGTATAGATGTCGTCACGTTTTATGATATCGTTTTACGCTTCGAATACAGTTTTAACCAATTAGGCGATAAGTCGATATATTTTCATACTCAAAATGAGTGGTAGGAGGAATGTTGCCTGTTACCCAAGAGCGGTTCATGTAATGCTTTACTTGTTTTTGGTTACAGTCATTCTTTCTTTGTGAATCTTTTCTTGCGTCGCACTCTTGTACACAATACCTTTGTTCACCGTCTAATGTTTGCATTACACCAGCTACTATATAATTAGTCAAATTTATCAGGCACATTCAATTCTACTCACACTTATTCTGTAATTTTAAAATAATAGCACGTAATTCATTTTAATGAAAGTAGCCATTTACAGCCGTGGACTTGATCCGGAGCAGGAAGTTCAATTGCTCACACTGCTTGAGGAACTAGCCCGCAGCCACATTAAAGCTTGTCTTCACCGGTCACTGGTTGGGCCACATTCCGCTGTTGAAATGCTTCCCGCAGATTATTCTGTTTTTTCAACCCATGATGATCTCGATACCAGTATAGACTGCATTATCAGCCTTGGCGGCGACGGAACAATGCTTGATGCTGCAACCCTTGTACGTGATAAAAGGATACCTGTGATGGGTATCAATTTTGGTCGGCTCGGATTTCTTGCAAGCATTGGCAAAGACGAACTTACATTAGCTGTCGAAGCCCTTGCAAACGGAAGATATGTTATAGAAAAAAGAACCCTCTTACATCTTGATGCCAGCATTCCTTTATTTGGTGATACGCCTTTTGCACTTAATGAGTTTGCGATACACAAACGTGATTTTTCGCCCATAATAAAGATTCATACATATCTTAATGGTGAGTTTTTAAATAGCTATTGGGCCGATGGTTTAATTATTTCGACACCAACTGGCTCTACCGGGTACAATATGAGTTGCGGTGGACCAATTGTTTTTCCTGACAGTGGAAGCTTTGTCATAACACCTATCGCCCCCCATAATTTAAATCTTAGACCTATCGTAATTCCCGACAATAATATAATCAGTTTTGAAGTTGAGGGAAGGGCAGAAGAGTTCATCTGCACAATGGATGCGAGGCGCGAAATTGTAGAAAAAGACATTCAGCTTGCAGTTAAAAAAGAAGAATTTCCGGTTTTATTGGTTGTTTTAAATGAAAACAGTTTTCTCTCAACTCTTAGAGAAAAGTTAACATGGGGTTTTGACAAAAGAAATAAATAATAATTTCAAAGAAATATGGTTTTTTTGCTTTAATAACTTGTTTTTGACACCCCTTTTTATGAAGAAAATTGTAATTGTGTTTCTGGCCGGTGTTATTAGTCTTAGCAGTCGCGCCCAATCGATGGACAGTTATGTGCAGGAAGGAGAATTTGGCTTAGCGCTGGGAGCGGCCCATTACTTTGGCGACCTCAATACCCGTGCTGCGCTAAACCGCCCAAAATTTAGTGCGGGTGCTTTCTTTCTTAAACAATTTGGTAATTATATTGGTTTGAAAGTCGGTGTCAATTATGCTCGTTTAGGTTACTCTGATGTATATAGCAATAACGAGGTTCAAAAAAGAAGAAACCTTAGTTTTAATACAAATCTCTGGGAGTTTGCAGTTAGCGGACAATTCAATTTCTTTAAATTCTATCCCGGTATTTCCGGCTTTACTTATACCCCTTATGTTTCTTTAGGTGTTGGTGTGTTTTCTTATGATCCGTTTGCGTATTTAGGTGATCAAAAATATTTTTTACGTCCCTTAGGTACCGAAGGGCAGGGAAGTGCAGCTTATCCTGATCGTAAGCCTTATGGTTCTATGGCAGTTTGTTTTCCTGTAGCAGTTGGTTTTAAATATAATGTTACTCCTGCCATCAATATGTTTGCTGAAGTTGGTTATCGCTTTACAACGACCGATTATCTAGATGATGTTAGTATGACTTATGCCCCGGATGCTTTTGTCACAACTCCAAACGGTCAACCATCAACTGCCATGTTATTAGCTGACCGCAGTTACGAAACTGGTACTCCAATTGGTATTAAAGGTCGCCAAAGAGGGAACAGCAGTCAGAAAGATGCGTATGTGATAGCCCAGGTAGGTGTTTCTTTTAATATTTCATCTTACCGGTGTCCTAAACCTTAAGATATACTTAGAAAAATAGAAAAAAGCCTGGTTTCATAACCGGGCTTTTTTATTAGGGTAATGTGAAAAAATAGAATTTGGAGATGCATAAACGTTTGAAGTACAAGAGTGCGACGCAACAAAAAATTCATGAAAGGTCGAATGCCTGGTGCACAAAAAATATAAAATTTGAACTTCCTGTAGCTGCGGGTTTTCGGGTTTCTGTATTATAAATCTTTTCTACTTAAACAATTCGTTTTGCTACCTTTACTACCCTAAACAGGGTTTTATAAAATGCAGGATTTGAAAGATAAAATTGACCTCTCTCGTTTGCCCCGCCATATAGCTATTATTATGGATGGAAATGGCCGGTGGGCTAAAGAAAAAGGAGAGGACAGACTTTTTGGACATTTTCATGGAGTTGAAAGTGTACGAAATATAGTAGAAGGTTGTGCAGAGTTGGGGGTTGGTTATCTTACTTTATATGCTTTTAGTACCGAAAATTGGGATCGCCCTGAAACAGAAGTAAACGGATTGATGGAGTTGCTTGTTGATACTATTCGCCGGGAAGTAGATACGCTGAATAAAAACAACATTAAACTTCATGTAATTGGTGATATGAATATGCTGCCGAAATATGCGTTTGACGAATTGGAAGAGGCCCGAGAGATGACTAGCCAAAATACAGGATTAAACCTGGTAATGGCCCTCAGTTACAGTAGCCGGTGGGAGCTACTGAACGCTGTAAAAAATATAGCAATAGATGTGCAGGCTGGTAAGGTAAATCCGGAGTTAATAGATTATGACACACTTGAGAATTATTTGTGTACAAGTGAATTTCCTGATCCCGAACTGATGATCCGGACCAGTGGGGAATACAGGATTAGCAACTTTTTATTGTACCAGTTGGCTTACGCTGAGCTATACTTTACGAATACCAGATGGCCGGATTTTAGAAAGCATAATCTCTACGAAGCGATACTTGATTTTCAGTCGCGTGAAAGAAGATTTGGTAAAATCAGTGAACAATTACAGGTAGACCTCAAATAAATGTGAAACTATTTTTCCCGCTCTTTATAAGTAAGTATATAACTTACTATATAACAAACACTTTTAATTATTCCCGTTAATTTGCCGCAGATTGGAAAGATCTGTGTTCCGCAAGCTGTGTTTCAGCCCGGCAATAAAAAACAACCAAATCAGGATATTGATGCGAAAAGTTTACAAACTCTTTTTACTGCTAATTGCCGCTTGCTGGTTTTCCAGTCATGCTTCAGCTCAGGTTACTCCACCAATCGGTGACCAACCTTCTATAGATGTCAACCTCGAGAATATTTTCAATCAAAAGGTTCCGCGTAAGTATAAAGTTGCCAATGTAACAGTCACCGGCAATCAGTATTTCGATGCTGCGTTGCTTACTTCAATTGCTAACATTAATGTTGGCGACGAGATAGCAATACCGGGTGGTGATAATTTCTCTAAAGCAATTACCAACCTGTGGAAGCAGAACTATTTTAGTAATGTTGAAATTTATATCACCCGTCTTGAGGGTACAAATATTTATCTTGAGATCCAGGTTACAGAGAGGCCGCGCCTGTCTTCCTTTTCTTTTAAAGGGATTACAAAAAGTCAAAGCGACGACCTGACTCCAAAAGTTGGTTTAGTTAGAGGACGTATTATAACTGAAAATAACCGTCGGTCAGCTACAGAAGCTATTGAAAAATATTTTGCTGAAAAAGGTTATAGAGGGGTAAAAACAGATATTGTTGAAGTAAAAGATCCTAAAGCTGATAATTCAGTGGTGATGACTCTAACTGTAACAAAAGGTAATAAGGTTAAAATCAGTGATATCAATTTTACAGGTAATTCGATTCCCGGACCAAGGCTGGAGAAGCAAATGAAAGGAACAAAGGAAATGACCCGCCTTACTGTTCATCCTCCAAAAGATACTACTGGTGCTATTGCGGGCACTCACCTTACTTTTAAGGATTATTTACGTCATAATGGTTTCTTATCTTTTACGCAGACAAAAGAACTACTGGATCCTTACGTAAGAATGAAGCTTCTTTCTTCTGCGAAATTTAATCAAAAGAAATACGAAGAAGATAAAGAAAAGATACTTGCCTATTACAACTCATTGGGCTACCGCGATGCTGCAATTGTTTCTGATACCCAGTACTATAATAGCAAAGGAAACCTGAACATTAATATTAAAGTAAAAGAAGGTCACAAGTACTATTTTGGAAATATTACCTGGAGAGGTAATACCACCTATTCTGACAGTGTATTAGCCGGCATACTTGGAATACAAAAGGGTGACACTTACGATCTTGATTTGCTAAATAAGAAACTTGGAAAAATAATGTCTCCTGAAGGTGGAGATATAAGCGGATTATATATGGACTACGGCTATCTATTCTTCCATTCAGAAGCAGTAGAGTCGGCGGTTTATAACGATACTATTGACCATGAGATAAGGATAGTTGAGGGTCCACAGGCCACCTATAAAAATATTCGCATTGCTGGAAACGAAAAGACGAAAGAGCATGTTATTCGTCGTGAATTAAGAACAATCCCCGGTGAAAAATTTAGCCGGCAAGAAATTATCCGTTCTACACGCGAGCTTGCTCAGCTTAACTTTTTCAACCAGGAAAAAATTAACCCCGGTGTAGTTCCAAATGCGGACGACGGAACAGTTGATATCAACTGGACTGTTGAAGAAAAATCGAGCGATCAATTAGAACTGAGCGCCGGATGGGGTGGTGGAATTGGATTGACAGGAACACTAGGTGTAACCTTCAATAACTTCTCTATCAATAATATCTTCAGTAAAAAAGCCTGGGATCCTTTACCGACAGGAGACGGACAAAAATTGAGTGTTCGTTTTCAAAGTAATGGTAAAGCGTTCAGATCATATAACGTATCATTTACAGAACCTTGGTTGGGTGGTAAAAAGAGAAATTCATTAACCGTAAGTGTATACGATACCAAATACAGAAATGGTATCTATAATGGCTATACCGGATATTATGACTATACTGAAGGCGACTCTTATATCCAAACTTCAGGAGTAGGTATAAGCCTTGGAAAGCAGTTGAAATGGCCAGACGACTTCTTTAGCCTTGTAACGTCGCTTAACTATACCCGCTATCTTCTTAAAGATTATGCAATTTTCCAGGGTTTTAGTAATGGAGTTTCAAACAACTTCAATATAAAAGTTTCACTTCAAAGGTCTTCCGTAAATCAACCGATATTTCCTAGTGCTGGTTCGACATTCTTGTTAAGTGGCCAGTTTACTCCACCTTATTCTTTATTTGATAAAAATAAGGCTGCGTCTAAAACTCCATACGAATTGGTCGAATACCATAAGTGGAGGTTTAACGGTGAATGGTATGTACCTATTGGAAAACCTACAGGCGCTGAGAGAAATAAGCAGTTCGTATTGAAGGCCGCGGTTAAGTATGGTTATATCGGACGTTATAATGACAAGCTCGAGATTTCTCCATTCGAACGTTTTCAATTGGGAGATGCGGGGTTGAGTAACAACTTTGCTTTGTTAGGATATGACATTATCGCTCAACGGGGTTACCCGGTTTATGAAACCAGCAATCCGAAGATAAATCCTGACCAGCAAAGTGCTTCAAGGTTTTTCACCATGTTCAACAAGTACACGTTGGAAATGCGTTATCCGTTGAGTCTTAACCCAAGTAGTACAATATTCGCCCTTGGATTTTTCGAAGCTGCTAACGGATGGTATAATTTCAAAGAATACAATCCGTTTAAACTACGTCGTTCAGTTGGTTTAGGTATGAGGTTTTACTTGCCAATGTTCGGGTTGTTGGGCTTTGATTACGGTATAGGCCTCGACAGGTATACACCAGGTGGTGGACTTAAGGATGCAGCGAGATTTACCTTTATGTTAGGTTTTGAGCCTGAATAAAATAATTATAAAAATTTAAATTGGTCATATGAAAAAGCTATTTTTTATCGCGTTAAGTGTTATGCTTACTTCAGCTACCGTTTCTGCACAACGGTATGCGATAATTGATACTAAGTATATTTTAGACAAAATGCCAGAGTATAAAGATGCTGATAAGAGATTAGCAGTAACGAGTGAACAATGGCAGAAAGAAATAGATGCAAAGCAGTTGCAGCTCAACCAGATGTATAAAAACTACGAGGCTGAGCAGTACATGTTGACAGAAGATCTTAAAAAGAAAAGAGAGGACCAGCTTTTCAACGCCGAGAAGGAAGTGAGGGACTTGCAAAAGAAACGTTTCGGTTACGAGGGCGACCTTTTTAAAGAAAGACAAAAGCTTGTAAAACCAGTTCAGGATAAAGTTTATAACGCAATTCAAAAAATGGCGGTAAACCGCGGCTACGACTTTGTGCTGGATAAAAGTGAAGGAATTACGGTTATATTTGCCGACCCTAAATTAGACAAGAGTGAAGAAGTGCTTAAAGAATTGGGGTTAAAAAGTTAGTCTTTTTCAATTATTAATAAACTAAAAAAACAAAGTAACAATCCTTCACCCGGTTTCATCTAATGTTTCTGCGGGACTAATGATTGTGAGGATAGAATTTAAAAAAAAGAAAAAATGAAAAAAGTTTTGTTTGTTATGTTGGCC
>JAOQAJ010000112.1 GCA_025963675.1 Segetibacter sp. | reverse complement strand
CAAAGGCTATGCTTAGAACAAAGGTTCATGAAAGACAATATGATTGAGGACTTGAGCAAGCGATAGAACTAATGAAAGTTAGTGAACGTCTTAAAGAAAAGGGATATCAATTGAAAGTACAATTAATATCCCTTTTTAAATTTTCAATAAAGGCAATTCGGTTTGGCGCAGTCGGCGAAAAATGATTGGTTTAGATGCATGCGGTTAAGGCCGAATAAAGTGAAAAAAGTACAAGTGAGTGACACAACAATGTCGAAAATGGATATAGAGATTGATGCCAAAAAATTCTAATTTCTTACTAATAATAACAACAGCTTTTCTAATAAAAATTACTGTTTCTTTTGCAATTCTTCTTGCTCCATAAATGCATAACAAATGATGTGGCAGATATGCATGTGGCAGTCTTCAACACGCCCATAGTGAGTTGAGTTGATCACGATTGCCTGATCAGCAATTTCAGCAAGTTTTCCTCTTTTTGCTCCAACAAGTGCAATTACATGTACTCCGTTTTCTCGGCACCATTCTGCTGCTTTTACAAGATTAGGCGAATTTCCACTGACACTCATTGTAAAAACAATATCTCCTGACCGTGCATAGTTTTGCAGTTGACGAAGAAACACATCATCGTAAGAGTAGTCATTACCAATAGCTGTTATCCAACTGGTATTATCGTTTAAAGAAAGGCAACGAAAACGTCTGAATGTTTTATCGGAGGCTCCTTTACCTAAATCGGTAATAAAATGCGATGCATTAGCGGCACTTCCACCATTTCCAAAAATAAAAATTTGCCTGTCTTCCTGTAGCGCTTTTTGAAAAGTCATAATAGCCTTGTCTACTTCCTCAACAGGTATAGACTCCAGTGCTGTTCGATGGTCGCTTATATAGTTCTGTACAAAATCTTTCATTTTTTCTTCGTTTTAAAAATTTATTTGTTTTGGTTTTTTGTGAAGCGTTCTGTTGCCTGCTTCGCCAGTTGAAGAGCCCCGATAGGAACAACATCCTCAGCAAGTGCCGCCATAGTAATCGCAGGAGCCGGCAGTAAGGCTTTCAGCAGGTATTTAGGAAGCTTTTCGATGATGGGTAGCCGAAGGTGCTCCTTCAACAAGGAAAGACCGCCACCAATAATGATAATTTCAGGGTTAAAAAGATGAACTACGTGCGAAAGCGCAAATGCAAGGTCATCAGCAATTTCATCTACTATCATTAAAGCATCAGCATCTTTTTGCTCAAGTGCAGGCGTAAGAAAATAGGCTTCAGGCAGCGCCTGCTCTTTTGATAGTTTTGCAAGCACGCATGCAGGGTCTTTTTGTATATGTTCTTTAACTTTTTTATTTACTGCCCAGCCTGAACATCTGTTTTCAAGTGTCACTCCGCTCTTATCTAGTCGTATATGGCCAATCTCTACTTCACCAGGTATTCGCCCGTGATAGATCTCTTCATTGATGATCATTCCGCCTCCAATGCCGCTGCCAATGGTCATGTAAAAAACTGTATTATTACCTCTGCCCGATCCATGTATTGCTTCTGCAAGCGCTGCAGTATTCGCATCATTATCAACAGCTGCGGTTAATCCTGTTAGTTCCTCAATCCAAGTTTTCAAGTTAAAATTACCCCAACCCTCAATTTGATGCGATAGCTGAATTGCTCCTGTCTTCCGGTCAACAGGTCCGCCAAAACCTACGCCTATTGCCTTCACTTTATGTTGCTGTAATAGCTTTTGAATGCCTTCCTGAATTTGTTTTCTAATACCTGGTGCACCTTCTGCAGCATTTATAGAATACCTAATCCTATCCTTTATTGTAGCTGAACCATCACCAACGATTATTTGAAGTTTGGTACCTCCAATTTCAATTCCTAAGTAATTATCCTGGTTGTTTAAATCCATATCAATTTGTAAATCGGCGGTAAATTATAATAATAAGTTGATTGATACCAGTGTACATCAAAATGTTATGCGAACGGCATTTCCAGGGCCGCCTGGGTGACGGCTTACCTGACGAATGCTTAAACTAGTTGTTTGGTAAGCATAACGATCGGTACCTGGACAAATGATTGAGGTGATCGGCTATTTGAAATTTGACGACTTTCTCTCGTGTCGTTTATTATGTTTTTTAAGACATTTATTTTGCCTATTTCATTAAATGAATAGGCAGCCAAAAAATAAAATTCGCCCGTTTCCGTTTTATTAATACCTGCACTTATAAAAGGGAAAAAATGGATTCGGACGAAAATAGGAAGAGCGGTTCTATTTCTTCTATTCACGACTTACAAGAAACTTCTAAAAGAGCGATACGATTTTGTAGCATTGCAATTGTTATCTCCATTTTAAACGTTATTACCAACATCAGTTATGGTAACTACTTATCTGCGGCATTTATCAGCGGCCTCATTGGTACACTCATTATATTGATATGGATAACTAAAAATGGAAAGGGACGCGCCGCTAAATTTTGTCTTATTGCTACCCTAAATGTTTTTTTGGTATCTATTGCTTTTGCTGAAGGACTTAATACAGCATCGATTCTTTATTTTTTACCGTTGTTATTTGCGATTCCATTTTTTGTAGATAACAATAAAGCCTATACATTCCAGGTTGCTTTTTTCTTTTCGATTACCCTTTTATCTTTTGCTGTATGTGTTATTTTCTGTGATAAAACAAGTTCGCTGCAGCTTATTCCTGATCACATTTTTCGGAAGATGTTTCTTACAAATTGCTTTTGTTCAGTTGTAATGTGTGCCCTTTTTGCATACTGGGGCATGTACCTTGAAAAAAAATACGCAAATGCATTACTTAAGCAGATAGATAAGACAGAGGATGCGATGGATGCCCGAACCAAGTTCTTATCGAGCATGGGTCATGAGTTAAGAACTCCGTTGAACGGTATCATTGGTGCAACAAACCTAATTAGAAGCGGAAAAGGATTGCCTGAACAAAAAGATTATTTAGATATATTGAAATATTGCTCGGACCATATGTTGGGGTTGGTAAATGATATTCTTGATTTTAATAAAATAGAAGCAGGGCAACTGGACTTGCATCCTGTGGAGTGCAACATTAAAACCTTGCTTAAACAATTGACGCTTCCTTTTTACAACAGATTTGAAGAGAAGAACATAGACCTGGAGGTCATTATAGATGAAAATCTGAATGAAATTGTATTAGTAGACGATTTAAGGCTTGTGCAGGTAATTAATAACCTTATTTCAAATGCTTTAAAGTTTACAGAAACCGGTTTTGTAAGGCTGCAGGCTGTACAAAAACAAAAACAAGATAATCTTGCAACAATTCAGTTTTCAGTACAAGATTCAGGTATAGGTATCAATGAGGCTGACCAGGAAAAAATCTTTGGAAGCTTTTGGCAGGTTTTTAATGAAACAACAAGGAAGTATAGCGGTACAGGGCTTGGATTAACTATTTGCCAGCGTTTACTTGCGTTGATGAACAGTTCTTTGAAAGTAAAAAGTGAAACAGGGAAGGGTAGTCAATTTTATTTTACTATAACTGTTCCTGTATTAGTAACCAAAAAAGAAAAGAAAGCTGCGGCTGAGCAAAATAATAATGATCTGGAAGGTGTGAAGATATTATTAGCTGAAGACAATATCATAAATATGATGATTGCAAAAAAGTTTTTAGAAGATAAAAAAGCATTATTAACGGGAGCTCAAAACGGACAAGAAGCACTCGACTGCCTGGGAAAAGAGGATTTTGATATCATTTTATTGGATCTTGAAATGCCGGTAATGGACGGCTACACAGCTGTGGTAGAGATTAGGAAAAATTATCCGCGTATTCCTGTAATAGCATTTACAGCAGCTTTGATGGACCAGGAAATGTTACTTAGATTGAAGAGCCTTGGATTTCTTGATTGCATTCTAAAACCATTTCAACCAATGGACCTTTTCGCCAAAGTAAGAAAGTATGCAAAACCAGTTGCTGAAGTTCTTTCCTGACAACGAAATTCAGTAAATGAGGCTATTCGAAGTCTTTCTGTATTAGTTAAGAAATGTGTTTTTCAGGCAGAAATTTCCAATACCTCCTCCGCATATGTTTGATATTCAATTTTGAATTTTTTCTTGCCCCAATATTAACACTTGTAAAATATTGTCTCCATAATTGTTGATACGATTCTTGCCGAAAAAAATAGTAAAAGGCTTGCAGGAAGGATCTTGAGAAATTATAATTTTTGTTCTTTTTTGCTCTTAAAAGGTACTTGTTAAAGTATTAGAAGGGGATAGAGGCATAAGATTCAACAAGTTGATAAAGCAGCAAACCAGCGTTGTGTTGAAAATAAATGTTGATGTAATTACAAAGAACGTTGGCAATTTAATGCAAACGTTCTTTGTAAGGTAAACGTTGAAAGATGCAATGAAATAGGTTTAATGCTTAATGGCGACGGTTACAGTCGTTTCAGATAGTTCATGTCATCAGTCAGGCTTTCCAAAGCTGTTGACTTATACTCTTCTTGCTCTACGAAATAATATTTCATTCCGGCCTTTGCTCCATTCTTCAGCAATCGTTTGATATCTACGCCCCCTTTTCCAAATTCTACACTGTTCTTTTTAGTGAGATCCATATCCTTCAGATGCCACAAAGGAAAGCGATTGGGATATTTTTCAAAATATTTGAACGGATCATTTTTTGTTACAACTAACCAACCGAGATCCATTTCCATTTTTACCAATTTTGGATCTGTTCTGTCTAGCAGAATATCATACAAGATTTGTCCGTCAACTTTTTCAAATTCTTCTTCGTGATTGTGATAGCCAAAAATTAGATTCCTCTTCTTACAGTCCTCAGCCGCTTTGTTAAAGATGTCTGCTGTCTTTTGATAATTAGCTACAGTTTGTCCACTCGATGGCATCGAAGAACAGATTAAATATGATTGACCGGCTTCTGCTGCATCGTCTACTGATTTTAGCCAGTCTTTGTCAATACCGACATGTCCACTGCGTACATTCATTCCAAGATCTGCAGCAATTTTTTTTATTTCTTTCGGCGCTAATCCATAATAATTTCCTTTAGCACTTCTTGCAGACTCTAGTTCTTTGTAGCCAATTTTTGCAAGTTTTTCCAGGGTACCTGCTGCATCTGCAAGCATTTCTTTTCTTACAGAATACAGTTGTACTCCTACATTTTTTGTCTCTCTCAATCCGGTAGGCAACAAATAAGAACCAAGTGCAAATGTTCCTGAAGTTTTAATGAATTGGCGTCTCGATGGCATATAATTGTTATGTTTAAAAGTTAGTATAAACAGAAGATACTATACTTAAAGTGCTGGGCAATAAGGTTTGAATTAAGTTACTTATCTGCACAGCCATTTATTGTATCTAATGTTGAAATTGAAGTTACCATTTATTAAATAATCTCAGAAGATTAAGCTCAAACTTATACTTCTGCTCACTGTTCTGAAATGGTTAATTCAAGTCGTTTTAGAAAAAGGTGGAAAATTACTCGTTTCATTTTAGCTGAATAAAAAAACAACAGTACAAGTGAGTGATCAGCGGTAGGCGGACAAGTACAACTATGTATGATTGAAAAAACAAATTATGTCTCAAAAAATAAAAAACCTGTTCTATAATCTATTTTTTGAAAAGATAGACAACGGCACTTATTCCATCTTTTGGCCCCTTGTTAAATAATATTGAGATTCTCTTAACCTTAGTATAAACCGACAATTTTTTTAATAAAAAGCTCATGGTTTCACTAAGTGCTACAGATGTCTTTTTTGCTAATAACAATAAGTTCAACTTACGCCAGGGAACTGTAAATGCCAGTGGTTACAGGGAATCGGACGGGTGCAAACATCCGCTACAACTTTGGTTTTAGAAAAAAGGAAGAAAACAATATGTTTAATATTGAGAGTCCCGGGAAGACGAATTAAAATGGCCTGTTTTTCTTTCATGAGCGAGTATCATAAGTAGCACCGATCCCAAAATAGAAATTATTAAAATGTCCATTAGCCAACAAATCCATCACAGAACCGAATAGGGCGTTTATTTAAGATTGCAGAACATCTCTGTCCCGGCACTTGCGGACCCAGTCCGGATGAAAGTAGTTTTATATGAAGGTTTGCAAATAATATAGAAAAGCCGCTATCAGAGTGCCTTTTTTATGTACCCAACTTAATTCAATAATTTAGCCTTCGTTGCGTCGCACACTTGTACATTTTTTCTATATGCAGCAATGCAGCTATTACCTATAACTAAAGATGACTAACGAATACATGAAAAAAGTAGCCGCTGTTTTTTTATTCATATCCGGGCAGTCATTGCTATTTGCCCAACCTAACCAGAGACATGATTTAAAGTTTGATAAGTTGGCAACAGTATGGGATGAAGCCATTCCTTTAGGCAATGGGATGTTAGGAGCTCTGGTGTGGCAAAAGAATGACCGGTTGAGGTTGTCTCTTGACCAGGCCGAGCTATGGGATATGCGTCCCATGAAAGGCTTGCACAGAAAGGAATTCAGCTACGAATGGGTGCATAACCAGGTATTGAAAAAGGATTATAAAATAGTGCAGCAATATTTTGATCAACCTTATGATAAAGAACCCGCTCCAAGTAAAATTCCAGGTGGCTCTTTAGAATTTGATAGCAGGAATTGGGGAACTGTTCAATCTGTTGAGCTGCAGGTAAAAGATGCGGTATGTATTGTAAAGTGGAGCAATGGTGTGGCGCTTAAAACATTTGTACATGCAACACAGCCTATAGGATGGTTTAGGTTAGAAAATCTGAAAGAAAACGTTGAACTTCATCTCAATACTCCAAAGTACGAGGGCATTATTGATACTGCTGCCGGTGGAAATATTGAAGGCGACGACCTTATAAGATTAGGATACAAACAAGGTCGGGTTACGAAGACCGGCAATTCAATTACTTACAAACAGCAAGGATGGGACGGCTTCACTTACGAGATCAGTGTCAGGTGGAAAAGGGTAAAACCTTCTACTCTTGAAGGTATATGGTCTATATCTTCTCAATATCCTAATAAAAAGATTAAAGCAAAAGCGTCTGAAGTTACCAGTAAAGCAATGCCAAATAACTATTCATTTTATTATTCCTCGCATGCGAATTGGTGGAAGAATTTTTGGAACAAATCTTCCATTCATGTTTCTGATAGCCTTATAGAAAAACAATGGTATCTGGAACAATATAAATTTGGTTCAGCATCCCGTCGCGGTGCTCCGCCTATTTCCCTGCAAGCAGTCTGGACGGCCGACAATGGCCGTTTGCCGCCATGGAAGGGAGATTACCACCACGACCTCAATACGCAGCTTAGTTACTGGCCATCTTACAGCGGAAACCATTTGGAGGAAGCGCTTGCATACTATGATCATTTAGATGAAAATAAGGCTAATTACAAGCGATACACAAAACTGTTTTTTGGCAAAGAAGGGTTGGCCGTACCTGGAGTAACAACCTTAGATGGGACAGAGATGGGAGGTTGGATACAATATTCACTATCGCCTACTGTGTCATCCTGGCTGGGGCAGCATTATTACCTCCAATGGCGGTATAGCATGGACAAGGTTTTTTTGAAGAATAGAGCTTATCCCTGGATTAAAGAGGTAGCTATATTTCTTGAGAACATAACAACTAAAGATGACAAAGGCTTCCGTAAACTTCCAATAAGTGCAAGCCCGGAAATAAATAATAATAGTTTAAGAGCATGGTTTTTAGAAAATACCAATTATGATCTTTCATTAATGAAATTCACTTTTACCGCTGCTGCAGAACTTGCTAATGAATTAGGACTAAAAGCAGAAGCTGCTCGTTGGAAAAAGACGTTATCAGAATTTGGAGATTATGCGTTAACTGAAAAAAATGAATTGATGTTTGCCCCTTCCATGGCTTACAACCAATCGCATCGCCATCTCTCTAACATGATGGCAATACATCCATTGGGTTTAATTAAGTGGGAAGATGGTCCGAAAGCACAGGCAATTATTAAAAATTCAATAGAACTGTTGGATAAGATAGGACCAAAGGAATGGTGCGGATATTCCTATTCGTGGCTGGCCAATATGAAAGCACGGGCAAAAGATGGGGAAGGCGCGGCAAAAGCCCTGGATATTTTTGTTAAAGCATTTTGTTCGCCGAACAGTTTTCATCTCAACGGCGATCAAACCAAATCCGGTTATTCATCGTTCACTTATCGACCATTTACACTTGAAGGAAATTTCGCCTTTGCAGCAGGGTTGCAAGAGATGCTATTACAGAGCTATGCTGGTTTTATAGAAGTATTGCCTGCTGTACCTGCATCATGGAACGATATAACATTTAATGATTTACGAGCTGAAGGTGCTTTTCTCGTAAGTGCGAAAAAGGTTCAGGGACGTATAACTGAAGTTTCAATTGCAGCAGAAAAAGGAGGTAAAACGCGCCTAAAACTTCCTTTTACAAAATGGTCACAAAAAGAAGCAGGCAGTGTGAAACTTACTAAACTTCCTAATGACTTTGTTGATTTATCTTTTGCTGAGAAGGGTAAGATAAGCTTGATGAATAATGAATAAAAGCGCGTCACATCAATCCTCATCGCGTCGCACACTTCGACCTACCGTGTGTACTCATCTTTCTTCTAAAAACAATAGAACACGGGTGACACGGATCAAACTGATAAAAACCGATTTTAAAATTGTTTTCCTGGTAATATCACTTCGCTAACTCTGTTTTTCCGGATAAAAACGGATTGGTTCAGGTTTTCTT
>JAOQAJ010000164.1 GCA_025963675.1 Segetibacter sp. | reverse complement strand
CGAGAGCAAGTACTTGCTTCATTTATAAACAAACGCTTACGAATTCTCGTTGCCACAGATATTCTGTCCCGTGGCATTCATATCGATAATATTGACTTGGTAATCAACTACGATGTTCCTCACGACGGAGAAGATTATGTACACCGCATTGGTCGTACCGCACGTGCCGAAACTCTTGGAACTGCTTTTACATTAATTAATGAAAAAGAGCAAAAAAAGTTCGCAGCGATCGAGGCACTCATTGGAAAAATAATCACAAAGGCTCCTGTTCCTGAAAAATTTGGAGAAACACCCGCGTACAACCCCGGTTTTAACAGGCCTGTACATAAGAGACGATATAACGGAAAAAACAAAAGCGCCTAAATAAGGCGCTTTTGTTTTTAAATAATGGTACCGACTAATCTTTCTATAGCAACATCGTTGCGTCGCAATCACTTATACTGTATCTCTTTTGGCAACTTCAGGCTTTATCTTATTAATTACCGTCCCATATAAACCATTAGAATCTGCACGTCACTCGGGTTCACCCCGCTTATCCTACTTGCCTGACCCAACGTTCTTGGCCTGATCTTATTAAACTTTTGCCTCGCTTCGTTCGACAAGGAGATAATTTTCTCGTAATTAAAACTATCGGGAATTATTAATTCTTCCAGTTGACTCATTCTCTCAACCAGTTCTTTTTCCTTGTTAATATAGGTCTCGTACTTAACTTGTATTTCTGCCTGCTCTATGGTGTCATCAGAAAAATGCCCAACCACAGAGGAAAGCTTAGAAGATGCAGCAATCATTTGCTTAAATTCTACATTAGGCCTGAGTAATAGTTGAGCTAATTTTTGTTTTTGCAATAAAGGAGCAGAATTAATTCGGTGCAGGTAACCATTAATTTCCTCTGGCTCCACTCCGTATTCTTTAATTAAAACCTTCAGTGTATCGACCCCTTCCTTTTTAGCTCTTACTTTTTCCATCCTTTCCTGAGATGCTAGTCCTAATCTAAAGCTTAGCTCCGTCAACCGTAAGTCAGCATTATCCTGCCTTAACAAAGTTCGATACTCTGCCCGGCTGGTAAACATCCTGTACGGTTCATCTGTCCCCTTGCTGATTAAGTCATCTATCAAAACTCCTATATAGGCTTCGCTCCTTTTTAGGACAAATGGCTCTAAGTGAAAAGCTTTTTGATGAGCATTAATGCCTGCCATTAATCCCTGGCACGCAGCTTCCTCATAGCCAGTCGTTCCATTTATCTGTCCTGCAAAAAACAGGTTTTGAATATGCTTGGTCTCTAAAGAATACATTAATTGGGTCGGGGGAAAGAAATCATATTCAATGGCGTATCCAGGTCTGAACATCTTACATTTTTCAAATCCCGGAACCAATCTTAATGCTTCAAATTGCACTTGCTCTGGTAACGAAGTTGAAAATCCGTTAACATAAATCTCAACTGTATTGAAACCCTCAGGCTCTACAAATAGCTGGTGACGATCTCTGTCAGCAAATCGATTGATTTTGTCTTCTATACTTGGGCAGTATCTTGGACCAACCCCTTCGATTCTTCCCGCGTACATTGGGCTGCGGTCAAACCCGGTCTTCAACATGTCGTGTACCTGCTGGTTGGTATAGGTAATGTAACAGCTCCTCTGTTGTTCAGGTTGTATTTTTTTTCCGTCTAAATACGAAAACCCTACAATTTCATCATCTCCTTTTTGTTCTTCCATTTTGCTGTAGTCCAGGCTTCTGCCATCAACCCTTGGTGGAGTTCCGGTTTTGAGTCTGTCGCTTTCAAAACCCAGCTCTACCAACTGCTCGGTAATACCAGTCGAAGCTTTTTCAGCCATTCTGCCCCCACCAAAACGCTTTTCACCTATATGAATGACTCCGTTTAAGAAAGTGCCGCTAGTAACTACAACAGATTTAGAGAGAATTTCATGACCCAACCCTGTGACTACGCCACAAGCTTTGCCATCCTTAATAATAATAGAAGTAACGTTATCTTGAAAAAAATCTACATTAGGAGTGTTCTCCAGCATCTCCCGCCACTTTAAGTGAAACAGCATCCTGTCGCTCTGTGCGCGGGGACTCCACATCGCAGGGCCCTTACTTTTATTAAGCATTCTGAACTGAATAAGGCTTGCGTCAGTCACAATTCCGCTATAGCCCCCTAAAGCATCAATTTCGCGCACTATTTGTCCTTTTGCAATTCCGCCCATTGCCGGGTTGCAGCTCATCTGTGCAATCGTCTGCATGTTCATCGTCACTAATAGAACCTTACTCCCTAAATTAGCAGCAGCAGCAGCAGCTTCGCAACCAGCGTGCCCAGCCCCTACTACTATTACATCGTACTTTTCAAACATTGTTAATTAATTAATCTGTAAAGATAACACAGGCTTTTACTTTACTCTTTATTACTTCTGTTCCACGTGAAACGTTCTACTACTTTTGGCTGCATGCAAAATCCTGCACCACCATATACTTGTCCCCTGGATAAGCACCAACACCAACGCCCATTTCAACAAAAGAAGGATTCAACAATGATTTCCGGTGCCCTAATTCAGGAACACCTTCGTCGATATATAGAAGAACCAGCATTAAGATAGCATTGGGCGGGCCGAAGCTAATATTCTCTCCGGCACATTTTTTAACACTAATAGAAGTCATTCGGTCTTCAAAAGTAGAGCCTGAAGGAGATGTATGAGATGGCTTTGCCCTTTTTTCAGCTAACCCCCCTGCTAATGACTGAGCCGTCTTCGCCAAATCCCTATTAGGCTGCAAAAGAGGCAGCGGGCCGGTTCTATATAAATCTACCTTTAAGCTGTTAGTATAAGAGTTCCTAAAACCCGGGTAAACCTTTAAAATCGGCGATACCACACTATCCCAGAACCTCCGGGGATTACTTCTGCTATAATTTGTCCAATAAAACCACTCCTTCTGCGTGGAATTCAAAGACGAAGCAAACTGGCTCATGAACTCGTCAACCTGAGAATCTCTCTTAGGAGGAGGTGGAAGGTCTCTTATCTCGAGTCTTGTGGACCCCATATGTTGGGAAATAGAAACCAACGGTAGAAGTAATAATAGAATCAAGAAGGGTTTCACGTGAAACATAAAAAGAAGAAGGATTTATTTGGTTTCAAATAAACGCAAATAGTACTCCTCTTTATCCCTCATAATTGTTATTTCACTTTTCTTTTTATCCTTGTAACCGATCAAATGAAGCGCTCCGTGAAAAATAACACGTAGCAATTCAGTGGAAAAAGAAGTAGCATGAGACTTACTATTTTCCTTAACCCTGTCAACACTAATATAGATTTCGCCGATTGTTCCTTCTTGCTCAGATAAATCAAAGGTTATGATGTCGGTGTAGTAATCGTGTTGTAAATAAGACTTATTTATTTCGAGCAAATATTCGTCTGAACAAAAAATGTAGTTAATTTTTTTTAAAGGCCTTCCCTCTTTGTTAAAGATGGAAACGACAAAGTCCTTAACTCCTTTTTTATCATTTAAAGAGATAGGTTTGACATCGGCATAATTAAAGCGAACTCCTGGCATAGAAAAGGGTTTTACATTCCAAAAATCGTAACTAAAAGCGAATGATAGGGGTTACATTTGTTTAGAGAGGAACATTATGAAGAGATTATCAGAAATTAAGATTGGCAAAACGGTTGTTATACACTCCTTCGAAAAGGACGAAATCTTTATTAAACTCATGGAGATGGGATGTATCCCCGGTGAAAAGATTAAAGTTGAACAAATTGCACCTTTGGGAGACCCGATATCTATAACAGTTGCAGGATACAACCTGAGCCTGCGCATAAACGAGGCGGAAAAAATATTGGTCGAAGAAATATAAGACCTAACAGTAACTATGAAAATAGGGCTATATTTTGGATCATTTAATCCTATTCATGTAGGTCACCTTATTATAGGAAGCTTTGTTGCCAATAATACTGATGTTGATCAGGTTTGGTTTATCATTTCGCCACATAATCCGTTAAAGAAAAGCTCTACTCTTCTAAACGAATATCATCGGTTACACCTCGTTCAGCTAGCTATAGAAAACGACAAACAGTTAAAGGCTTCTGATATTGAATTTAAACTTCCTCGTCCATCATTCACAATCGATACCCTAACGTATCTGGCTGAAAAATATCCCACTTATAGTTTTACGATTATCATTGGCTCTGATAGCCTTCAAAATCTTCCTAAATGGAAAAACTACGAGCTGCTATTAAAGCACTTTTCCTTTTATGTGTATGTAAGACCAGGGTTTGAAATAACACGCGTGGAGGAGAACGTTCAAATCCTAAAAGCTCCTTTGCTAGAACTTTCCTCTACCAGTATACGGCAGGCAATTAAATCGGGAAAATCAATAAGATACCTCGTTCCTGAAAAAGTACAGGCCGAAATAGAAAAAAATGGATACTACAAAAATGGTTTGCTATAAGAACCATCCCATAAGCAAAAAAGCCAACACTATAATCGGAGACGGAGTACGGGTAAGCTGAAGTAGCAAAAAAGTCACTAAAACTGCAAAAAGATTTAGTAAGTCATAACGAGAAGGAATAGACATAAATAAAAGAATCGTAGCGGCAGCCATAATTCCCACAACAACAGCATTAATTCCTTCCATTGCTCTAAAAACTACAACATGTTTTTTTAAAGTGTTCCAAATCGGATAAAAGAAAAGCACTAACAATAAACTAGGAAGAAAAATACCGATCGATCCGATGACACACCCCAAAAGTTGAAACTGTGGCCCCATATCTTTTAAAACCATTCCACCTACGAAAGAGGCAATGGAAAAGATTGGACCTGGAAAAGCCTGCACCATTCCTGCACCTGTTAAAAAATCCGATGAACTCATGTAAGGTGTCTTTGCGCGAATAACATATTGTTCAAACATCATTGTTATTAATACACTTCCTCCACCAAATACGATGCTGCCAAAACGATAGAAGTTTTCAAATAAACTGATCGGTTTTCTTAAGGGAAGATTATGAAGTCGGGCATATTCACTAAACAAACCCGCTACCAGAAATATGATCGCGAAAAGCCATAAATTATACCAATTGACCGGCTTGCTTTTTTCCTCAAAATCAGGAATCCTTTTATCACTAAAATTGCTGACGATACTGCCGGCTATAATCAGAGACGGAAATACCCATGGAGACTGGATTAAATAAGTGATCAAAGTTGCACCAAGCATAATACAAAAAGTAGCCTGGTTCTTAATCGAAATCTTAAAAGACTTAAATGCCGAAAAAGCTAAAAATCCAACTGCCATAGGCTGCACAAACCTGAAAATATAAGAAACGTTGGCTCGGTCGAGGTATAAAACAATAAAACTTAATAGCCCCATTAAGAAGCAAGCCGGCAGCATCCAGAGAGCAAGGGTAATAATTGCCAGAACCACTCCTCCCCTTTTGTAGCCAATCAAAGTCAAAAGCTGCGTGCTACTTGCTCCCGGAAGAAGTTGAACGAAAGCGTTAATTTCAAGCAATTCCTTTTCGGATATATACCTTTCCTTTTCTACAAATAACTTATGCATTCTCACGAAATGCATTTGTGGTCCACCGAAAGCGGTAAGACTGTGTTTGAACACGGTATTTAGAAAAGGTATGTGGCGTCTTAATAGCAACTATTAATTCCCATATTAAAAAGGTTAATAGATAAAGAACTACTTTTTCAAACCTATTTCCCTTAGTCGCTCGTCAAGATACTCACCTGCAGTTGCATCAGGATAAGCTTTTGGATGTTGCTCGTCTATACAACTTTCAAGACAGGCAAGGCTCATGCTACTTTTAGGGTGTAAAAAGAAAGGCATTGAGAACCGGGAGGTATGCCAATGTTCGCGTTTTGGGTTTACCACCCGATGCGTAGTACTTCTCAACTTATTATTTGTAAACCTTTGCAACATATCGCCAACGTTAACTACTATTTGCTCAGGTAAAGAAGTAACACCAACCCATTCATTTTGCTTAGTTAATATCTCAAGGCCATCTGCACTGGCGCCCACTAATAACGTAATCAAATTGATGTCTTCGTGCTGTTCAGCCCGAATGGCACTTTTCGGCTCTACCGTAATCGGAGGATAATGAATGCAGCGGAGAATACTATTTCCATTGTGAACATAATTATCAAAGTAATGTTCATCCAGTCCTAAATAAAGTGAAATAGCCTGAAGCATAGCAGTACCGCTCTTTTGAAAACTTTTGTACGCCTGGTAAAGTGTCTCGTTAAAACCTTCAACTTCCGCAACCTTTACATTTTCAGGATATTCAGATTTAATAGCATCTCCATCTTCAACGTTCTGACCATATTGAAAAAACTCTTTTAAATCAGGTGCCTCACTCCCTTTTGCATGTTCCCGGCCAAAACTAGTATAACCTCTTTGCCCGGCTAATCCGGGAATTTCATATTTTAATTTCTGCTCTAGCGGAAGCGAAAAAAATTGCTGCACATGTTCATAAATGTGTGCAATTAACTCATCAGCCACACCATGATTTTTTACAGCAACAAAACCTACCTCTTCATAAGCTTTACCTAACTTCTCTACAAAAGCAGTTTTCATTTGAGGATCACCACTTAAAAATTCCGCAAGATCAACAACGGGAATAGACATAATAAATAAATTACTAGATGAAAAATTACAAAACTTATTCAGTTAAATAATAGCAGTGGAGAAAAATACTATCAGGTGATCTTAATCAACAAAAAAAACCCGCAAAAATTGCGGGCTTATGATATAGGAAAAGGATGAATATTATTGCTTTACGAACTTGAATGCCTTTAGAAAAACGTCGCCGTGAAAAGCATTCAATACATAGGTACCATTAGATAGATCATTAATATTTAAGTCCAGCTTTTGCACTCCTGAAATTATATCCTTACAAATCTTTTTTGCAATACGGCCATTTGTATCGAAAACCTTTAATGTAAGTTTTCCGATGTTATTGGCTACAACATTTAAGTATCCGTACGAATCTAAAGTCGGTTCCATATGTAAGCATTTAAATTTGTAATAACTAACTAAATATTAGCAATTTATATGCCACCAGAGACTTTTTGAAGTTGCAAGTGAAGAATCAACCTATTTGTATTAGCGTCAATATTTTATAGTTTCTAATTCTTTAGCCTCAGGCTCTACCAACATATAGGTAGAAACGGTGTTTATAATCATTTCATCTAGTGAATCAACAATATTTTTAAATTTCGCTTCATCTGAAACTTTAATAAGTACCAACAGATCGTTGGTACCGAATCTTTTTAGGATCTGTTGCTTTTTATCCCTAATTATATTCCTTAAGCCATCATAATCGGTTTCCAACGCTTCACCTTTGAATAAACCGGGGTAATAAAACAATCTGTCCTCTCTACCGAGAATTACAGTCAGCGTCTTATCTTCTGATGCCGGCATCTGTACACCTGATGTATCGTCTGGCATAATCAGTTTCATGCTTGTTGGTCTTGCCGTGGAAGTAGTGAAAATAAAAAACGTAATAAGTAAAAAACCAAGATCTACCATTGGAGTCAGATCTACACGGGTAGAAAGCTTCTTGCTTTTATAAAAACTCTTTTGCTTTTTTGCTGAACCTGGTGATTGAATGTCGGCCATTTTCTTGATTTCTAATAAGATGCGACAAGCAACAATTTCCACAGGCGCCGGAATCTGACTAAAAATAAAACGCAAGCAATGCTGAGGATTGAAATAAAAGATGAACGGATTGCGACGCAACGATGCCTGGTTAAAAAACGACAGTTGGTACCAAAAATAAAAAACCCACTACAAGGAGCGGGTTCAATATTGAAATAATCTAAAAGCTAATTTCCGTATTCACTTAAAAACTTTATACGCATTATTTTAAGTTGTTCCCAGTCATAGCCTCCATCTGCTAACTCCTCCTGCGCCACATCCAGAGATGAAGTTTCACAACTACGGAAGTAATCGATGATTTCTTCCTGCTCATCTTCGTCTAACATATCATCAATTGCATACCCCAGGTTAAGTTTGGTTCCACTTGCGACAATCGTTTCCATTTCTTCAAGTAACACATCAATCTTAAGATCTTTAGTTTTTGCAATTGTTTCAAGTGGGATCTTCTTATCTACATTTTGAATAATGAAAATTTTATTACTGCTTTTATTCGCAACACTTTTCATTACAAAATCATCCGGCTTCTCAATGTCGTTTTCTTCAACATATTTTGAAATAAGCTCGACGAAAGGTTTACCGTATTTAAAAGCCTTACCTACACTTACGCCCTGACATTTTTCCAACTCTTTTAAAGTTGTTGGATACATCGTTGCCATGTCCTGAAGTGAATTTTCAAGAAACAAAACAAACGGTGGTAAGCCTTTCTTCTTTGCTTCTTTCTGACGAAGATCTTTCAACATATCGAACAGTTTGTCGTCTGCAGCAATACCTACAGAATGTGTTGGTGCATCTGCTTCTTCATCATCCTCAGAGTTAGCATCTTCAAACTTGTTGTATAAGACAATTGGGAAACTGGTTGGCTTCTTTAAGAAAGCTTCTGACCCTGGTGTAAACTTCAACAAACCATACTCTTCGATGTCTTTTACAATCAGGTTCGATAAAAGCATTTGCCTGATAAGACTGTTCCAGTAATGCTCATCTTCATCCTTACCTATTCCATATACTGATAAGTCATTATGGCGGTACATCTGAATTTGAGGGGTTAGCTTACACATTAAGACATTCACAACGTAATCTATAGTGAAGCGTTGATCTAAGGCCTTCACCACATGAAGTACTTTCACTACATTTTCTTGTGCTTCAATTTTTTCTTTAGGTGTACAGTTGTCGCATCCACCGGTTCCGGCGCACTTATTTGTATCCCAATCCTCACCAAAATAATGAAGTAAAATCTTACGCCGACATACACTGCTTTCAGCAAAGCTTACTGTCTCATTAATCAGTTGAGCACCTACTTCCCTTTCACTCAACGGTTTGTCTCTCATCAAATGTTCTAACTTAGAAACGTCTTTGTGAGAATAATATAAAATGCATTTTCCTTCTAAACCATCCCGACCTGCGCGGCCAGTTTCCTGGTAATAGTTCTCAATACTTTTAGGGATATTATAATGAATAACGAAACGAATATCAGGTTTGTCGATACCCATTCCGAAAGCAATTGTAGCCACAATTACCTGGGTATCTTCTTTAAGAAACTTGTCTTGTCTTTCAGCACGAAGCTTGGCATCTAAACCTGCATGATAGGCAACCGCTTTTATTTTATTAGCAACAAGTATCTCAGCAAGTTCTTCAGTTGTTTTACGATTCAGTGTATAAATAATCCCGCTCTTACCAGGATTTTGCGAAATGAAACGAACGATACTTTTTATTGTCTGATCCTTCTTAACCTTCGGCTGTATTTCGTAATACAAATTCTCACGGTTGAAAGAAGAAATAAAAACTGTTGGATTTCTTAAACCAAGATTTTTTAGAATATCACTTTGCACTTTTGGCGTAGCGGTGGCAGTCAAAGCAATGATAGCAACGTTAGGATTTATAACGGACATCATCTCTTTAAGACGACGATATTCAGGCCTAAAATCATGACCCCACTCAGAAATACAATGTGCTTCGTCAACCCCGAAAAACGAAATTTTAAGGTCACTAAAAAAATCAAGATTTTCTTGTTTAGTTAGTGTTTCCGGCGCTACATATAACAACTTAGTTTTGCCTTCGATAAGATCTGATTTTACCTCACGCTGCTGAACTTTTGTTAGAGAAGAATTTAAAAAGTGTGCTACATGATCTTTTTCACTGTAGCCTCGAACCAGGTCGACCTGGTTTTTCATTAAAGCGATTAAAGGACTTACAATAATTGCACAACCTTCCATTATAAGTGCGGGCAATTGATAACACAAACTTTTGCCGCCGCCGGTCGGCATAATAACAAAAGTGTCTTTTCCAGACAGTAAACTATTTATTGCTTGTTCCTGTGTTCCTTTAAATTTATCGAAGCCGAAATACTCTAGAAGACTTTTATGTATGTCATAAGAATGATCAATTGGTTGAGTTAATGAAGCAGTTTTTTTAGATGTGATTTTAGTAGCGCCGGCCTTTTTCTCCGCAGGTTTTTTTGATGTTGTTTTAGTTGCCATTTTCTTTATTTCAATTCACCCTCTCAGGCAGTTTAATGTTTCTCTTTTAATACAAAAGATTTTATAATACTTGCATAAAAACCAATTATCAAAAAAGTATAAATTTTTTTAACAAGGTTAGCGAAGTTAATACAAGTGGATTGTTATTAAAACGACCATTTGTTAAAGTTTAGGTGTGTAAAACCATTCTAATATGATCTGAGGTAGATGTAAATCAATTAACTATGATTGTATCGGGCGTTTAACAAGCTGAAAAAGTAAAGGTGCTTTTAGCAATACAAATGTTCTTTTTTTCTTACCCCGGCAACCCATTTTTGTGCATCTCCGGTTGTGTCACTCACTTGTACTTTAGCTTTTTCTTTGCATCCTTCTAATACCCCATTATTAAAAATGCTGCTAAGTCTTTTACTTCATTAGGTTAAGGAGTTAGACGCTTTACAATTAAATAAAAAATCAATACTATTTTTACCGTTCATGAATGAAATGTTATTTAATACTGCTATTCGTACTATTGAACTTGAGGCTGAGTCTGTAGCGGGACTTACAAAATTTATTAATGAAGATTTTGAAAAGACAGTTGAAACGGTTTTTAAATCTTCGGGCAGATTAGTAATAAGTGGTGTTGGTAAAAGCGCAATCATTGCACAAAAAATTGTAGCTACTTTAAACAGCACAGGAACACCCGCTTTATTTATGCATGCAGGTGATGCGATACATGGAGATCTTGGGATGATAGGAAAAGAGGACGTGGTAATGCTCATAAGTAAAAGTGGAGAAAGCCCTGAAATAAAAGTGCTTATCCCGTTGATTAAAAACTTTGGAAATGTGCTTATTGCCATGTGTGGAAACTCAAAATCTTACCTCGTAAAAAACTGCAATTATTTTTTAAATACTACAGTTACCAAAGAAGCTTGTCCGAACAATTTGGCGCCGACCAGTAGCACAACTGCTCAACTGGTAATGGGTGATGCACTAGCGGTATGCCTAATGGAGAAAGCCGGGTTTAACGGATACGATTTTGCCAAATTTCATCCTGGCGGAAACCTGGGCAAGAGACTATATCTTAAGGTCAAGGATCTGTACCTATTCAATAATAAACCTGTCGTTTCAGCAACAGCCGGACTAAAAGAGATCATCGTACAAATAACGAAAGGCAGGCTTGGTGCCACAGCAGTCACGTCAGCCGAAGGAACAATAATTGGAATTATAACGGATGGAGACTTGCGACGAATGCTGGAAAAAAGTGATCGCCTTGACAACATTCAGGCAAAGGATATTTTAACTCCACATCCTAAGACAATTTTATCAGATGAACTTGCTGTTAACGCATTAGAAGTTCTTCGAAGCAATGATATCAGCCAATTGATTGTTATTAACAAAAATGAAAATTATCTCGGTATTTTACACCTTCACGACCTGGTGAAAGAAGGAATTGTCTGAGAAATAAAATATCAGTTATTTTACCCTTTATAAAAACACATGAATAAAAACCACTACGTAGCGATCATTGCCGGCGGTATAGGAAGTAGATTTTGGCCGAAAAGCAGAGTAGGCTATCCAAAACAATTTCTTGATATTTTAAACACTGGCAAAACTTTAATCCAACAGACCTTTGATCGTTTTGAAAGATTTGTTCCAAAAGAAAACATTTTTGTTGTTACCTCTATAGAATACGTCGCCATAGTAAAACAACAATTACCGGAAATACCTGAAGAAAATATTGTTGCCGAACCCAGCAGAAAAAATACAGCTCCATGTATTGCATACATTTCATTTAAGGTATCAAATAAAGACCCTGATGCTACCCTCATAATCGCACCTGCAGATCATTTGATTTTAGATAGTGAAGGCTTTGAGCAAACTTGCCAGAAAGCCATTGATTTCGTAGATAAGAATGATGCACTTGTTACACTCGGTATAAAACCTACGTATCCCAACACTGGCTACGGTTATATACAATATGAAACCGAATCATCTGTTGAGGACAGTATTTTTAAAGTAAGAACCTTTACAGAAAAACCCAATCTTGAACTCGCAAAAACCTTTTTGGCGAGTGGTGACTTTTTATGGAATGCCGGTATTTTTATTTGGAAAGCAGAAGTGATCATCAAAAGATTTGAAATGCATGAGCCGGAACTGCATGACATATTTGCTACTGAAAGACATACGTTTAATACAGCAGATGAAAAGCAAGCTATTGAAAGAATGTATCCACAATGCTCCAGTATCTCAATCGACTATGCGGTAATGGAAAAAGCAGATAACGTATACGTAATCCCCAGTAGCTTTGGATGGAGTGACCTTGGTACATGGACGAGTGCATATGATAACCTTGAGAAAGATTATCTTGGTAATGCGATCGCCGGAGATAAAATAATGGTGATAGATTCAACTCAATGTATGATATCTGCCCCCCATAATAAATTGCTTGTTTTGCAGGGGTTAAACGATTTTATCGTCGTTGACACAGAAGATGCGTTGTTGATTTGTAAAAAGGAAAAGGAACAGGAGATAAAGGAATATGTGGCTGAAGTTAAAAGAAACGTCGGAGACAAATTTCTTTAAAAAATAAAATTCTGTCTCGTAAAGC